>DATKZJ010000216.1:0-8761 GCA_035527995.1 Spirochaetota bacterium
CGCTCTCGGCGTGGGAGAGAGCGAGTGCGATCGGAGAGGTGTTCAAAAGTCCGGTAAGAGGAAGAATCACATCCAGAATGGGATTCAGGGTCGATCCATTTACAAAGCGCAGAGCGTACCATACAGGTGTCGATATTGCCATTAAGCTTGGGACTCCGGTCCATGCGTCCCAGTTCGGCAGGGTGCTGTTCGCCGGCTACAGGGGCAACTACGGAAAGACAGTGGTTATCGTTCACCCTCAGGGTTACAGAACCTTATACTCTCACCTCGACAAGATCATGGTAAAAAGAGGGCAGGCTGTGCAGCAGGGAGATCGCATCGGTTCCGTTGGCTCTACCGGCAGATCTACGGGGCCTCATCTCCACTTCGAGATGCACCAGCACGGTAAGCTCGTTGACCCGCTGAAAGTGGTCAGGATTCGCTGATCGCTTTTCCTATAAATCACAAAAGGTTTGAAATTATCACTAAGGCCTGATATACTACAAACCAGAACCCTATCTACGTATGTGATGACATGAATGCCTTTAAACAGAAACTGTTCCTGCTGAAGCTCCACATTGTCAAAATGACTGTCGTGTTCCGCATAAGGGGCGTACAAAAACTGATATCCGTAAAAATGACCCTGGCCGCAGCTGTCGTTACTCCTCTCCTCCGGATTTTTCTTTCGGTTTACCGTTTCATAGGCGGCATCGACAGGAAAAAGCTTCTCTTTCGGATACGGCTATACGGCTTGTGTCTCCTTGGAGTGCTGGTCATCTCCCTCTTTCCCTGCTCATACTCCTTTTTTAATGAGACGAAGCCCTTTTACGGAGATTATGCGTGGAGTCCGGTGGATCCGGTACGGATTTCGGCAGGCGCCTTTTCCGAGGACGGACGGGGCGGACTCGAGCAGTATGTCCCAAAGCTCAGATTGATCGAATATCAGATCCAGCAGGGAGACACTCTCTGGAGCATATCGAGAAAGTTTGATGTCGACCCCGACAGTATAATCAGTTGCAACACGTTTACAAATGTACACAGTATACATGAGGACGACATCATACTCGTACCGAACATCAGGGGGATCTTCATAAGTGTGGAGGAGGGGGATACGATCTTCAAGTACTCTTCCCAGTATAAGATCCCTCCCGACTTTATAATGGAGGTGAACGATCTCTTTTCCAACTCTCTCACCCCGGGAATGAAGATATTCCTCCCAGGAGGGAGATTCAGCAATATCGAAAGGGCGTATGCCCTGGGAGAGGCGTTCGAGAAACCGTGTGGGGGCAGACTGACTTCGAGATACGGCTACAGACGCGACCCCTTTACGGGAAAGAGGGCCTTTCATACAGGTATAGATATAGCCAGCAGGGTGGGGACGAAGGTGCTCTCGGCGCGTGAGGGTAAAATAGTTTTCGCCGGGAGAAGGTCACGGTACGGAAGCGTTGTCATTATCGAGCACAGCTTCGGCTACAGGACCATTTACGCTCACCTCTCCTCTGTATCGGTCGAGAGAGGGGACAGGGTCCGGCGCGGGCAGATTGTCGGATACAGCGGGAATACCGGGAGATCGACCGGGCCCCACCTGCATTTTGAAATCTGGCTGAAGAACAGGCTTATCGACCCTCTCACCCAGACAAACATGGCTATAAGGTAGTCTTATAGTATATATACGCAATTAATGTATAACACACAGCTGACCACTTTTGATACTGATGTGTCGGACGAACGGCATGACAGGGCATGTACCCCACTCTGTACGCATTACTACAAGCTCGTTTTCTTAAGCCCTATTGTCATTATCGAAATGCATAAATTGATATAAAGGGGTGTCCCGGGTCTCTGTTATATTGCGATATAATGTGAGGATGGATCTTTCGGATATGTATAAAAAGAGCGTGAGCTGTACTTACACTCAAAAAAAAGGCCCGGGGACTGGGGCGTTGTCCGCAGGCTGAAGCGCTCTCACATCAAGCGGTGAAAATACACGCTTTGGTTACGGATTGATCAATCCAATCGCAGTCCGGATAATAATTTCACGGTGTTTTAAACAGGACCGTTATCAGTAGGGCTCGTCATAAGAAAAGAGCATAAGGAACCATTATGAGCGTATTTAAATCAACCAAGATAGTCTGTCCGACCGTTTTTAGTAGAGTACGTCCAAGAACCGTATGATGCATTTTAGAAAACAAGGTTGGTCTACAGACTATTTTGTTAAAAAGCTTATTTTGATAGAAAAAATCTTGTAATGTATATGAGTATGATAAAATCAACCAAGATAGTCTGTACTATAGGCCCGAAGAGCCAGGATGAGGAAACTATGACGAGGATGGCTGAGGCGGGCATGGATGTCGTCAGGATGAATCTCTCCCACGGTTCTTACGAATTTCACAGCCGTACCGTCGAGCTGGCGAGAAGAGTGGCGAAAAATACCGGCAGATATATCGGTGTACTTCTCGACCTGCAGGGACCAAAGATCCGGACGAGAAAGCTCGAAAAGGAGCCGCTCATCCTCGACAGGGGGCAGATGATCACTCTTACAACTCGGGATGTGCCGGGTAACTGGGAGTTTTTGAGCGTCAACTATGAGATGCTTCCACGAGAGGTACAGACAGGAGAGACCATCCTTCTCGACGACGGCCAGATAGAGCTCGAAGTAGAGGAGAAGAACGCAACGGACATAAGGTGCAGGGTGGTGGAAGGAGGAGTGATACGCTCCTACAGGGGAATAAATCTTCCGGATACAAAGCTCAGCACTCCATCGCTCACCGCAAAGGACTACGACGATCTCGATTTCGGGCTGCAGCAGGGTGTCGACCTCGTGGCGCTCTCCTTTGTGCGCCGTGCGAGCGACATCGATGACCTGAAGAACAGGATGAGAGATAAGGGAGCTCTTGTCCCGATCATCGCAAAGATCGAGAAACAGGAGGCGGTAGAGAATATAGACGAGATAGTAGAGCGTGCCGATGGGATTATGGTGGCCCGGGGTGACCTCGGCGCTGAAACCTCGCCGCAGGACGTGCCTGTGCTGCAGAAACTCATCATCACGCGCTGTAACCTAAAGGGGAAGCCTGTGATTACCGCGACACAGATGCTCGAGTCGATGATCTCTCATCCCAAACCTACGAGAGCGGAGGCATCTGATGTCGCGAACGCAATATTCGACGGCACAGACTGCGTGATGCTCTCAGGGGAGACTGCACTGGGTGAGTATCCGGTGAGAGCCGTGCGCGTCATGACAGATATAGCCCTTCGCGCAGAGGTTGAGATGCGGAAGACCGCCGCTGGACGCTCAACCCCGCCTTACGAGCAGTTTGTTATAGACGAAATACCGGATGCTGTAAGTTACCACGCATGCAAGATATCAGATCGGGTGCTGCCTAAACTTATCGTTGGATTCACCCTTTCGGGGAAGACCGCGGCACTGCTCAGCAAGTACCGGCCGTCTGTGCCGATTGTTGCGATGTCGCCGAACGAGGATGTGCTGAGACAGCTGTCCCTGCGCTGGGGTGTATACGGTGTCCGTATAAATATGGTCAAATCAGCGGAGAAGCTTCTTGACACGGCTGAAAGAATCCTGGTTGAGCACAGTTTCTGCATGGAGGGGGATACGGTGGTTTTCGTTGGAGGGGTTCCTGTTCTCAGCGGCGCAACTACAAACATGCTGAAAGTGCATACCGTGAAGATAGGCGACAGAAACCTCTAGGGAATGAACCCTTTCTGCTGAGATATACCGCCGCGGCGGTCTCACCAAGACCCGTTCTTCTAACAATCTTTGCTGTTTAATATAGAAGGACGTGATCCCTCTCATGTTCGGCATAGAACTCCTTACCAGAAATGTCGAGCATGATGTTTCTTGCGGCGTCTGTCATCCTCCTTTTGTCGCTCAACCATGCATGGGCGCGTGGTACAGTGAACTCTATCGATCCGTTTTCCATGTTTATGATATATAAAGCCTGAAACAGGACGGCAAACGTCCCATCATCACAGACCTGTGATGATATATCTCTATTTATTACAATACATAGGATATTTTACAGGTTTGTGTTATTTTATATAGTAGGGAACGGATATAAAGTCCTTCGAAACGGGGGGAAAACGGTACAAGGAGATGACAAAACGCCAGGGACATAATCTCGTATTCGTGAGGAAGCCGAATGATATAGTCAGGGAAGTAAAGTATATCCTCAACCTCATCAACCCGGAGTTCGATTTATCTCCCATCAGCAGGGTGTTCTGTGATACTCTGCGGCTATTCGGGGGTAAGTATGAAGGGTACAGGGCATGCAACACCCGGTATCACGATATCGAACATACTGTGATGGTATTTCTCGCATCCGCAAGGCTGGTGCATGCGGTGGCTATAACGGGAAGGGATCTCAGAGAGAAGGATATAGATCTCTGTCTCACCGCGTCCCTGTTCCACGATGCGGGTTTTATTCAGACAGATGATGATATAGAAGGAACCGGTGCAAAATATTCGATAGGCCATGAGAGGAGGAGCATCGAGTTCATACGCACATACCTCGGAGAAAGAGGGTACAGCGATGACCAGATATCGGCCTGCGCGAGCATGATAGAGTGCACCATTCTCGCAGTCTGTCCCAGAGATATAGTATTCAGGGACGGCGATGTGGAGATACTCGGCAAGATAGTCGGTACTGCGGACCTCGTCGCGCAGATAGCAGACCGGATCTATCTCGAAAAGCTTCTCTACCTCTACGAGGAGTTCGCGGAAGCCCATATTCCCGGGTTCGACTCCGAGCTCGAGCTTCTGAAGAAGACCGGGTTTTTCTACGAGGAGATCTCGAAGAAGAGGCTGAACAATGATCTCGGGGGTGTTTCAAGACTGATGCATCATCACTTCAGAGAGCGCTGGAATATAGATAAAGACCTCTACGAGGAGTACATCAAGAAGAACATCGATTATCTCAAGGGCGTTCTGCAGCGCCATGAGGAGAACTACCGTACGATGCTGAAGCGGGGCGGGATCGTAAAGGGCATCACCGTGTAAATCGGTTTTCTCACAAAGTGGACAGCTGTGGAGCAGGGTAGTGACCCGGTAGTATGATGTAAAGGTATACAGAAACAGAGTTATGGGTGAGAAAACCAGGGTGATTTGTCAGAAATTGGGGTAGTCCTCTTTTTATCAGTCCAGAGCAGTGAAACTGCTTGTATTTTTTCCCTTCCTCGTATATATTGTGAAATATTTATCGAGGAGGAGCGTTTTTTGCTTTCACTTCCATCCAGAGTGTCAGCTTACTGTAAAAAACCGCATAAGGTCTTTTTTCATTGCTGCAGCGGCTCAGAATAACCACTCCCGCGAGTAAAAAAACTATTCATTGTTGAGGTAAGTCAATGAAAACCCCCTGGAATTTTCTTGAAGAGTACAGAGGAACCCTCTTTCATGGAGAGTGGCCGACAATTCCCGAGATGTTCAACATCACACTTCAAAGGTTCCCGGACAAGAAGGGCTTTACGCAGTTCGAGCCGGAACCGTTCTCTCTCACCTACCGGGAGATCGGCCAGCAGGTCAGCAGGGTGAAGAGCCATATCCTCGGTTTGGGGATAAAAAAAGGCGAAAAGGTTGCGCTCACAGGCAAGAACTCTGTGGAATGGGCGGTCGCATACCTCGCTGTGCTCGCCTCCGGAGCCGTCATAGTACCGCTCGATTACCAGCTGAAGGCGGAAGAGATCGAGAGGCTTTTGCAGTTCGCCGATGCGAAGCTCATCTTCGTTGATGAGGAGAAATATGACAGTTTCGACGAGAAAAAATTGAAGCTTAAAGGCAAGATATCCCTTTCGAAGATAAAACCGAACTACATACTCGGTATCGGGGAAAAATCTGAAGGCAAAACAGGACAGCCTGAAGAAAACGACCTCGCTGCGATACTCTTCACATCCGGCACAACAGGGAATGAAAAGGGCGTAATGCTTTCCCACAAAAATTTCGTAAGCGACACTTTCCTGGGGCAGGCGAACCTCACCGTACTGACAGAGGATGTTTTCTATGCAATTCTCCCTCTCCACCACTCCTACACCATGACTGCTGTGTTTCTCGAAGCGATATCTGTCGGCGCGGAAGTCGTGTTCGGAAAACGTCTCGCCACGCAGCAGTTATTGAAGGAGCTGAAAGAGGGTGACATTACAATGCTGCTCGGTGTCCCTATGCTGTTCAACAAACTGCTAAAGGGCATCAAGCGCAACGTACGGGAGAAGAGTATCGTCCTGTACGGCCTCATACGGATGATGATGAAGATGAGCGGGTTCATAAAAAAGGTACTCAAGGTGAATCCTGGAAAGAAGATGTTCGGATTTATTCTGAAACGGGCATCTCTTGAGAATATCCGTATCTGTATCTCCGGAGGAGGGCCGCTTCCTCCAACGACATTCAGACAGTTCAATCAGCTCGGGATCGATTTTATACAGGGGTACGGTCTCACCGAGACTTCGCCTATTATCAACCTCAACCCGAAAGAGCGCTATAAGGAAACGTCTGTCGGGAAGGTGCTCCCGTCTATCGATATGAAGATCCTCGATCCGGACGAGAATGGTGTAGGTGAAGTCATAGTGAAGGGGCCTGTCGTGATGAGCGGTTACTACAAGAACGATAAGGCGACGAAAGAGGCGTTCACCGAGGACGGATACCTGAAGACAGGAGATGTCGGGTATCTCGACAGCGACGACTATCTGTACCTCACCGGGAGGAAGAAGTCGATGATCGTCACCGAGGGGGGTAAGAACGTTTACCCCGAGGAGATAGAGAACCAGTTCCAGCTCTACGACGAGATAGAGCAGATTCTCGTTAAAGGCTACGTCAAAGACGAGAAGATGAAGGTTGAAAACATCGAGGCGTACGTTTATCCTGCCCAGGAATATTTCGAGGAGGTTGCCCGAAAAGAGGGTGTAACCGCGGATAAGGCATTCATGGAGGAGCGGATCAGAGGCATCATAGCAGAGGTTAACATGAGACTCATGCCGTATCAGCGTATCTCAAAGTTCAAGATTCTCGACCAGCCTATGGAGATGACTACCACCAAGAAGATAAAGCGCTACAAGGTGAAAGATTAACAGCCCGAAAGTTCTCGCGGGTTCTTCCTTTATAATGACAGTGCAGAACTGTCCTGAAAAAGACAGTTCTACACTGTCCTGTTGCATCGGCTGTGATGTTCATCTGCTTCTTGGGCGCGGTCTGTTTCCGCTGACATCTCTGTCTTTGGAAACCGATATACAAAAAACTGTATCCGACAGGCGTTCAACGGGTAGTGGTGTTCATGAAAAGGCGGGCCTGTCGCCGTTTTGAATCGGGCATAGCGAATACATTTGTGATCCCGATATCTTTACGCCGGTTTGATACCTGATTCATGCAATGTATGCAGCACTCCCGACCGGCCTTTCTAACCCCCATTTCTCACAAAACACCGTAAATATTAAGGGATTAGGGGGTTCAATCCCCGTTTCTCATGACCAACAGCAAACTGTAAGTACCGGGGCTTTAATCCCCATTCCTTATGTGCAATCGTAATAGGAAGGTCAATACCCATTCCTTTACGAAGGAATGGGTATTTATGCGCTTTCCTCACCGTAAATATTATTTTTTACAGCTGCCAAGTCATCATTGGCAATTTGTGAGAAAACCGCACTAATACTTTATGGTTCCATAAGGTTTCAAAACGATAGTTTGTCTTGTTTTCTGAAAAAAGTACACTTATCATTGTATCCAAGCGCGCTCCTCTCCCGACTCTGTGTGCCATAGTAAAACTTGAAGGGACAAGAAACTTGTGGCTGCATACAACTTCCGATATCCGATAGTGGGCGTCAACATTCGAAGATACAGACCCTCCGATATTGAAAGTATAGATGAGATATATTACCAGACACTCTCATTGCATGTCAGAAACGTGCCCGATACGTACCGCTTTCCTGAAGGGCACTACTGGAATGCCCGGTTCCTGAACGATCTCATACTCGTAGCATAGCTTGTCTCATACATGAGCGATGCAAAAGATCAATGTCTCCTGCTACAAGCCACGGAATGTGCTGTGGATCGAGGACACCTCAGTCCACGAGCGTAAAGAGACCGTGGCAGTGGGGGGCTGCTGCTCGAGGAATGCGAAAAATGGGCGAGAGATAACGATTATGCTGACATCGAACTTAACGTATACGAGTTCAATAGGCATACTATCTCTTTCTATACGAGGCACGGTTTTGAAAGGGTGTCCCGCGTTCTGCGTAAGAGGGTATAGTTTTAGGTGATAATAAATGCTTAGATACGAAACTGCATGGATAACGGCCCAAACAGTATAGTCTCTATCGTTCATATGCTGTTTTACGGAATGGCCATGTAAGGCGAATTGATGACAACGTTTTAGAAGTGCTTTCTTGATATTTTGGGGTATGAAAACACTGCGGGCTGCAATTTACACCTGTTCAGCCTTAAAGGAGGACGCGGTCTGTACCGAAGTTTTCGGTAGCAGATCTCTTTTGCACAATGAGAAGACAAGGGCTTTCCGAGGAGGATCTCTGTGGGTTATCCTCCGGAGATGAACCCGAACCATTTTCTTTTTAACCTGGCGGAGGAATACTCTGTTGTATTAAAACCGGCAACAGGTACAATGTATGTATAGCGGATTATAGTGCCGTGCTTTTCAATGCATGGAACATAGATAACCACACTACTGAAAAGGATACTGCTTCATGGCAAAGTCAGAAGAAATCGACGATATGCTCTTTTCTGAGATAATCAACAAGGTCCTGTCCGAGTACTGCGGAAAGAAGGGGT
>DATKZJ010000217.1:0-3436 GCA_035527995.1 Spirochaetota bacterium
ATGTACCTCTTGCCGATCTCGATCTTCTCCTCCTCTATATACCCGCTGAGCCTTATCGTCTCCATACGGTCAAGGAGCGGAGCGGGAATCGTATCGAGGGTGTTGGCCGTTGTAATGAAAAGGACCCTGGACAGGTCGAAAGGGAGGTCGAGATAGTGATCACGGAACTGCACGTTCTGCTCCGGGTCGAGTACCTCGAGAAGGGCGGATGACGGGTCCCCCTGGAAACTCATCCCGAGCTTGTCGATCTCGTCCAGCATGATCACCGGATTCTTCGTCCCTACTATCTTGAGGGCCTGGATTATCTTGCCGGACATCGCTCCTATATAGGTCCTGCGATGCCCTTTTATCTCCGCCTCGTCTCTCATGCCGCCGAGCGAGAACCTGAAGAACTTCTTGTCCATCGCCCTGGCAATCGACCTCCCCACAGAGGTCTTACCCACCCCCGGAGGGCCGACGAGACAGAGGATCGACCCCCTAGCCTCAGGCTTCAGTTTCTTGATTGAGAGAAACTCTAATATCCGTTCCTTGATTTCATCGAGGTCGTAGTGGTCGCGGTTCAGAATCCTCCTGGCCTTCTGGATGTCGATGCTCTCAGACGAGAGCGTATTCCATGGAAGGGAGCATATCGTTTCGAGATAGTTTCTCGTCACCGGATACTCGGGCGAGTGGGTATCCATGAGACCGAGCTTCTCGAGCTCCTCATAGGACTTCTCTTTTACCTCCTCCTCAAGCTCCAGGCCGTCGAGGACCTCCTTGAACTTGTTGTACTCCTTGTTCTTCGCATCAACCTCCAGACCCAGCTCCTGCTTTATCGCCTTGAGCTGCTCTTTGAGAAAGAACTCCCGCTGCTGCTTCGTCACTTTCTCGGTTATCTGGTCCTGGATCTTCTTCTGAAGCTTCAGAAGCTCTTTTTCCTTGTGAAGGAGGGTAAGCACATTCTCGATTCGCTTCTTCACATCGAAAATCTCAAGTATACGCTGCTGCTCCTCACTATCGATGTTGAGGATAGATGCCACGAAATCCGCCACCTTCTCCGCCCCGTCGAGATTTGCCATGTTGAGCTTGATCTCCTCGGTAAAGAAAGGGTTGTCCTCCGAGACATCCTTTATCTCCGAGTAGAGGGCGCGCACGAGGGCTTTTATCTCGTTATCCATCTTGACCGGCTCTTCGACATCCTTAACGGCCACAGTGATGTGGGGGTCGAACGAGAGATACTTCTTTACCTCGAACCGCTTGATCGTGTTGATGAATATGTTTATCTTGCCATCCGGCAGGTTTATCTTTTTGATTATCTTTCCCACCGTCCCCACCCGGTGGAGGGCTTGTTCATCGACTGCCTCGAGCTCGGGATTTTCCATGAGGATCAGCCCGACGAAACCTTCTGTCTCGAGTGCCTTCTCTATCGTACGTTTATATTTCTCCTCCTCTATGATGAGGGGCATGAATATCCCCGGAAACACCGGTCTCGTCTTCATCGGGATCACGAATATCTTCGGAGGGAGCACCTTGTCCATAGAAACGAGATTCTTTCCCGGGTCCTTGGTTATTTTTCCCATGTCGCTATCCTTTCTTTCTTCTGAAGAAGAATCTTTCTTCTCCTATTAAATATAATAACAATTCGCAGTAAAAAAAATATTGCTCAACAATCTCCCACGGCAGTATTTTACAAAAAACCGATCGGCAAAGGGGAAAAGCGATGATAGTAGTCGGGGAATTGATCAATTCTACGAGAAAGAAGATCAGAGAAGCGATGGAGAAAAGGGACGCAGGGTTTATAAGAGACCTTGCGAAAAAGCAGGACGAGGCTGGGAGCGACTTTATCGATGTCAACGCAGGGGCATTCGTGGACGACGAGATCGAGATACTCGAGTGGGCCATCAAAGAGGTGCAGGAGGTAACCGAAAAGCCTCTCGCCATAGACAGTCCCAGAGGAAAGGCCATTGCGGAGGGGCTTAAGCTCCATAAAAACGGAAAGCCGATGATAAACTCGATCACCAAGGAGACTGAACGCTGGGAAGAAATCTTCCCTCTTGCCGTCGAGTCCGATTCCTACATCCTCGGACTCTGCATCGACAACAGCGGCATACCGGAAAAGGCTGACGGCCGTGTACGTATCGCAGAATCCATAATAAACGATCTTACAAAGGCTGGAAAGCCTATTGCCGATATCGCGATAGACCCTCTTACCACACCCCTGAGCGTGAACACCGGATACGGGATCTTGGTAACCGACACCGTGAGGATGATTAAGGAGAGCTTCCCTGAGGTAAAACTCATCACCGGCCTGAGCAACATCTCCTACGGTCTTCCTGCACGACGCCAGGTGAACCGCGCGTTCGTCGTTATGTGCATGGTCCACGGCCTCGACGGTGCACTGATAGACCCGCTGGACAGTACTATGATGAGCCTGATAAGGGCAACTGAGGCGCTTTTGAACAAGGACCAGTTCTGTGTGAACTTCCTAAAAGGGTTCAGAAGCGGGCTGGTGACGAAAGACTGACCGTCAATTATAGTACACCACAGTAAATATGTGATCCTGTCGGCAAGTTACGTGAGGTTATTATAAAAGAGTATGAAAAGATCTATTGATCCGGAAGCGAAGTGCGTATCGCCATTGCTGCGGCCAAAAGAAAACTCCTGAAGGCTGAAAGGGTGTGAATACGGTTTTTGATGTTTTCACGTAGTTCCAGATAATTAATTAATGGGGGCCTGCCGCAGACTCTGTTTTTTATATAACAGAAGGTTCGTAATTCAGCTTCGTTTATACCCGATTTGTGGGAGAACCGTACTACTCGCTGTACCCTTCTACATAGTCATCCTGGCGCTCGAGGGACTCGAATCTCGTATACTCCTTGTTGAAGTATAGCTTTTTTATACCGGTGGGTCCGTTTCTCTGCTTCTGTATTATTACCTCAGCGATGTTCTTGTCCTCTGTGTTCGGATTGTAAAGCTCATCCCTGTAGAGGAAGGCAACGACATCCGCGTCCTGCTCGATCGCTCCGGACTCGCGAAGGTCGGAGAGTATGGGGCGTTTGTCCCTTCCCCGTGACTCGACCGCCCTCGAAAGCTGCGAGAGGGCGATGACAGGGATAACGAGCTCCCTGGCAAGCGCCTTGAGGGACCTTGATATCTCCGATATCTCCTGTGTTCTTCCCTCATTCCTCCTGCGGCTCGCATCCATGAGCTGCAGGTAGTCGACGATGACAATATCGAGCCCGTGCCTCGACTGGATTCTTCGCGCCTTGGCCCGAAGCTGCATGTCGGAGATACCCGGCGTTTCGTCGATGAAGATGTTCGCATCGGCAAGCTTTCCCGCCGCAGTGGTGAGCGGGGCCCAGTCCTCGGTCCTCAAGAAGCCCTGTCTCAGTCTCTGGCTGTCTATCCTCGCCTCGGAGCAGATCATGCGCTGCACAAGCGCCTCCTTCGACATCTC
>DATKZJ010000218.1:0-15360 GCA_035527995.1 Spirochaetota bacterium
GGATTTCCGTATTGAATACGATTCGAATCAGCAAATCGTTTCTCCTGGCAGCAGTATTCCGGTCATAGTGCGGTTTCTTCCCACGATAACAGGAGGGAGGGCGACCAAGCTCCAGATCAGGAGCAACGATCCTGACGAGGAAGAGAACGAGATAAAGCTCATCGGGGTGGGTATGTAAGACTGACTCGCGCACTTTTAGGCAGGGATACAATACTTCAGGAAACGTACAAAGGTGCCGCTCGAAAAGTATCATGTCCCCCTAATACACCTTTTTTCGTAGAGCTGTTTTCGACCTGACCTTCATCCATATACTTCTTTCCTACAGACAGGCCGGCACAAATCCGCCATGGTCCTTGCATACAGAAGATGCGTCCCCCCGGGCTTTTTAACCGGTTTACCTGTTTCAAGCTGTCAGGCCCAATCGGCCGTTTTTATTCTTCTCTTCCTCTCCTGCTGGCTTTCCGCGAAGATACCGTGGTAACGATCTTAAAGATTCGACATATTCCATAGAATTAGTGCGAGGCAGGGTCTTTTCGAGTCGCTCTATACATACAGGACTCACGATTTTAAGGAAAAACCCCCGAGTTAGTTCCCCTTCCGACGATCGTTGATTTTAAACGACCCCATCACCCTTTTACCCTCAGCGTCGTTGTATCGCGAACTGTTATGAAGTGAGGCGCCTGATACATCGGCACTGTGTATGTATCGAAAATTCAGTCCGCCGAAGGAGAGACAGAAGATAAAAGCTTTTTCACTGCGTACCTGGGACCGCGATTTCGGATATGTTCGCTCCATCTCGAGAGTGCATCTTTGTATTTCGCGCTGAATGCTGTACGAAGTGCCTTCCTGAAATCTCCGGTGCTGAACGAGTTCGGAGGGAGCACCGTGCCGATGCCGTGCACTTCGGTATCCCTCACGATATCGAACTGGTCGCTCGAAAACGGCAGGATCACCATCGGTCTGGAGTAGAAGAGCGCCTCTGTGAACGAGTTGCTCCCTCCGTGATGAATGACGAGGTCCACATGTGGAAGGAGCGCCTTCTGAGGGACGAACTCTTCGGCTATAAGGCCTTCGTATGGCAGCCTTTTTAACCGCTTTGCCCCGACCCCGCAACCGACGACGACGAGGCTTTCTGGAAACTCCTCCTTGCATCCCCTTATGCATCGCTCTATTACGTCGTCCCTGTATGATAGAAATGTTCCCATCACGATGAGTATCTTTGGACCGAAAGAGGCATGCTGTGAGAGCACCTCCCTGTACCTTTCATCGAGCGGCTCTTCATGAAAACAATACCCCATGAAGATCCTCCTGGGGTTACTTCTCTTCAGCCCAATCGGCCCGAAATCAGGGTAATTGAACAGAATGGCGATCTCTGAGCTGAGGTCGAACGCGTTCTCTACAGAAGAAAGCGCCGCGTCATACCGCTCTATTACCTCATTGAACTCAGCCGTGAACCCCTTTTCCACCTCACGAGCTCTTTTATGCAGCTCATTCAGTTTCTCCGGCTCGATCCCGAACACTTCGGGTCAGGTCGAGGGAACACCGTATATTTTTTTACCGCCCGGGACGGTATGCGGATGGGGGAGGCACAGGGAGATGAAAGGAAGCCCGAGGCAGTAGAGTGCGAGGGTCGAGCCGTATGAAAGCTGGTTCGACACCCAGAGATCGGGTCTCACTAAGTCCCGTATCCGGCGGACCTGGTCTCGTATCCCTTCCGGGTCGTGCAGCATATCGAGCATCCTGTCCCTCGTCTGAACGAGAAGGGTTTCGATCGGCCCTTTTTTCGTCGCCTCGAGAAAGATATCCAGCCTTCTTCTCTCTTCATCGGGCTGATCGGTCTTCTGTGCGATGCCTGTATTGATGTTGCTGCTCGTCACAAGCCTTTGAAACCGAACTCCCCTCGATGTGATTTTTTCCTTAAAATCGTCGCTGCACGCAACAGTCGCTTCCACTCCCTCGGCAAGAAATGCACAGGCCAGCTCGAGGGTCGGTAAAAGCTGAGAATAGAACGGCGGACTAATGAGAACAACCTTTCGTACATTCATTGCAGACCCTTCAAAAGACTCTGGTAGAACCCGCTGTACATCTCGCCTATTCTGTCCACATCGAAAGAGCTCCGTACATACCGCTTCCCGCTCTGCGCTGCCGATCGCAGAGAGATCTGCGAGGTGTTCGAGAGGAGCACCGACTCCATCCCAAGCCTGATGTCACGGACACTCCCTGTCTTTATAAGGAAACCGTTTATGCCGTGCCTGATATAGCTTTTCACGCCGCCTTCGATAGGGGCGATGACGAGAAATCCTTCGCTCATCGCCTCGACAACGGATATCCCGAACTCCTCCTTCCTGCTCGAGCACACATATACGTTTTGGAGCCCTGAGCCGGCCATTCTTGTCACGGCCCTTTCCATGAGCCGCACTTCGCGGTTGGGGAGTGCACCGATGTGACAGAACCTCCCGGAAAGCTCCCGGTGCTGTTCCATAACTCTCTCTATATACCTCAACATTCTCTTCTCCCCCGTGTCCGGATGTTCGAGATCGCCTCCCACGAGGACAAGATTGTACGGATCGGAGAGCCACGATCCCGCCCACGCCTCGGCAAGAAGGTGCTGTCCTTTCACGGGGTTCAGCCTGCCTACGTTCAGCAGTATCGGCCTGTCGAGAAAACGTGGATCGAGCCTGTACCGTCCTTCTTCCCCGTACAGAAGCTTCACGAATCCGCCGTATGTCTCTTTCTTCCGCAGACGTACCTTCATGTCGATCCCCTCCGGAAGAACCTCTACCGGCTTTTCGCGAAGCCGGGGTAAAAGCCACAGACCCGGGAAGTAGGGAAGTATCTCTTCGTTCTTCTCCCCGTGCCCGATGAGTATGAAGCCGTCAGAGGCGTCCAGTACCGTATCTGCAATCCACACCCTGTTCAGTGTCTCAATTGCCTGCTTCTGGTTCATCGGGCGAAGCTTTCCATTCTTCCCCGAGAGGTTCCTGTGAGGGTCAGCCGTGATGGTGAACACGAGCCGTTTGCCGGAATTTTTAGCAAGCACAGCCACGGCCTTCGTTGCATTGTCCGAATAACGAACATGGAAGATATCGGGATCGATACGGTGCTGCTCGAGAGCCCTCCTGACGGCACGCATGATCTCGTACTCGTGAAGTAGAAACTGCTTTGCGGAATCGTGCGGCCCAAAGAACACAGGGACCCTCACTATCCTATGCCGCTCGTTTTCCCAGGTTTCTATCAGCTTCCTGCCGCACAGGATATTCTCCAGAGGAAAGAGTATCAGGGTATAAACCGAGCTGTTCTCCTCGCAGCCTGCGATGCTCTTTCCGAGCTGGCTCAGCAGTGTAGCGAGCCCCCCGCCCTCCTTTTGACCAGGGCTGACGACATCACCGTAAAAGCAGCATTGAGCGAGAATGAGTCCCTTTCTATCGGATTGCTCACCTCTTTTTTTCTGTGCTGATTCGTTCTCCGCCCCGGATGCCTCCCTCAAAGCAAGCGCTGTGTACTCTTTCAGGACCTCACAGCCAGGATGTCCTTCCGCTTTCGATACCTTTTCAAGAAACCGATTCAGAATATTCGTTACCTCGGGCCCGGCCATCTGCGAGAGAACATCTAACACTGCAAAGATACGCTCCGGAGACAGAGATTTCCACTCGTCGAGCATTTTTTTAAACAGTGGAACAAAAGAGCTTATCCGGCACTCACCGATGTAGCGTAATAGAGCGAGGCACACCTCGGTGTGCCCGTCATATTTCTCGAGAAGCCCTACGATCTCGCCGCTGCTCAGTGCTGCAATCCTGTGCTCAGCGAGCAGATCCGCGAGCGTCGAAAGTGCCACAGGCTCCCGGACGAGCCTCTCTCTCACCATTCTGCCGAACTGTTCTTTGTCCCAACCCGCGATAAGAAACCTCACTGCTTCGCGAACGAGTGAATCTATACAGGGTGATCTTCCGACGAGCTTCAGCAGCGTTTCAGGAAAAACCTTTCCTCCGCCAGAGACGAGACCTCGAAGAGAGGAAGCGGTCTCGAGAGCGGAACCTGTATTCTTCAGAAACCCGCCGGCAGCCGACCCTTTTATTGCAGCGTGGTACGCGTACGCTTCGCGGAGAGCTGAGCGTACGAGCGGATGCCTGTCTTTTCCCGACGAAAACGATCCCGCCCCGGAGCCGCATCTTTCTGCAAAGAAAATCTTATATCTGAGCTTCGAGTACTCGTTTTTTGCACAGGGTACCCAGTCCTTTATCCCAGCTTCAACTCGCAAAAAGAGCTCATGAAGCTCTGACTTCCTGTTCCCCGGGTCCCTAACAGACATGCATATTCGATCGAGAGGAGGTATCGGGTAATATGAGATCGCACCCTTGAAATCGCACTTTCTCATTGTATGGGTCTCTTCAAAGGAACAGGGGTATATGATAAATATAATCCTTTTCCTGTTTTCAAAAACGTGTATAATTATTTTACAGGGCATCGAAACCAAATCGGGTCATGTTAAAAAGTGCTTTTTTGGATAACGGGTTTTCCCCCGGCTATGTAGAGATGCTTTAAGCAATGAGATATATACGGTGAAAAGGCAAAAACGATCGGTGCGTGGTTTCCTGTTCGTATGGTTGGATTGCGCCTCAGTACTATAGTTACTGATTTTAGGTGCTGGTAAAAATTCGAGTACGAAATAACGACAGTACCGCCTTTTGCCGGTAGCATCAAGGTGTTGTCTTAAAACGGTTTGTAAGCATTTGGTATCCATGAAAACATCTCAAAAAGGTGTCGGATCTCTTACAATCACCATAGGGACATCAATTCCAAGACCATGTGGCAAACGGTTTATTTCGGGCAATTGATTCATGACCCAAACCGGTAAACGACTGCTTTTTGACCGATGATAATCTGCTGCAAAGGAAATTTCATGAAGGAGATGACCTGGTACAAGCCGAAACAGATTGAAGAGGTTCCTCTGCTTCTCGATCGAGAGGGGGTAAAACCCCACGGTGGGGGCACATGGATCCTCAGGGGAAGCCTGAAGAACACCAGGGGGCTCATCGATCTCGGCCATCTCCCGCTTGGGTTCTTCAGGGCGGGGAAATCCTATATCGAGATCGGTCCGTGTCTCACTTACGCGGAAACCGTCCATAAGATAGAGCAGGTCGACCGGGGCCATGTGCTCGTAAAGGCGCTCCGTCATGCAGCCTCCACACCTTTAAGAAACCGCATAACTGTAGGGGGAACAATCTCCGCGTTTCCCGCATGGTCGGACCTCGTGGGCCCCCTTATGGCCCTTGATACGGAGGTTTCTCTTATCGGGCGGAATGAGGGCACCTACCCTGTCGAGGAATATGTCGGAACTTCCAGCCTCCGGAAAAACAGCCTGATAACCTCTGTACGAATCCGAAACGAGAAGTGGATCTCTTTCTACCATCGAGAGATACGGACCCGTTTCGATTACCCGGCTTTTACGGTTACCATACTCATGAAAAAGGCCGGACAAACAGTTAAGGACATCAGAGCGGTCGTGGTGGGTTCGAGCGGTAAGTATAGAAGGCTCGACAGGACAGAAGAATCGATACGCGGCCATCGGACCGACGATCTCATAATGGAAGAGATAGCAGGGCTCGATGAAATCCGCTTTACGAGAAAGAAAGGTCTCGACCCCGACTATACGGGGCATCTTTTTCGCGTCGTGCTCGAGCGCGGCCTGGAGTCCGCGGCAGGAGGGTAGCCCATGGAGGGCATCTTCACGGTAAACGGTAGAGAGCATACTATTTCGTTCGATCCGCAAGCAACGCTCCTCACGCTTCTGAGAGATAACAGCTTTACAGAGGTGAAGGAGGGGTGCCGCGAGGGGGAGTGCGGGGCCTGTCTCGTTCTGCTCGAAGGCCGGCTCGTCAACTCTTGCCAGGTATTTGCAGCGACTGCAGCGGGGAAAAAAATCACCACGGTGCGGGGCATAGGCACGCTCCATGCGCCCCACCCCATCCAGGAAGCGTTCGCGGAATCCGGAGCTGTGCAGTGCGGTTTCTGCACCCCCGGGATGGTCCTCGCCTCCTACTGGCTTCTTGAACAAAACCCGGACCCCAGCGATGAGGAGATAAAACAGGCGCTCGACGGCAATCTCTGCCGCTGCACAGGGTATGCGAAGATCATCGATGCGGTTCGGATCGCAGCAGGGAGGAACGGTTCGAATGCGTAAAACAGATCAGGTGGGAAGATCGGTGAGAAAGGTCGACGCTCTCTCCCTCGCTACAGGAACTGGGAGGTTCACAAACGATTTCGATGTTCAGGACCCGTTATGGCTCGCGCTCCTCTATTCCCCACATGCCCACGCCCGTATTAAAAAGATAGACGTTTCGGAAGCGGCCCGGATGCCGGGAGTCGTTGATATCCTTCACCACGGGAACGTCAGGAGGGTCCTTCACACCACCGCGGGTCAGGGCTACCCCGAGCCTTCCCCGTACGACACGCTCCTGTTCGATAAAAAAGTGAGGTTCGTAGGGGACAGGGTCGCCCTCGTCGCAGCCGAGACCATCGATTCCGCAAAGAGGGCGCTGGAAAAAATAAAAGTCGAGTATGAGCCGCTCGATCCCCTTTTCGATCCAGAGAGAGCGACAGAAAATGGCTCTGTTCTGCTTCACACCGAAGACGAGCACATGCTGATACCCGCGGCATACGACCCCCAAAAAAACCTCGCGTCACAGATCGACATGTCGATCGGGAGCGTCGAGAAAGGGTTCTCTGAAGCGGACTTCATAGAGGAGCACGAGTACAGCGTTCACTATGCCTCACACTGCGCAATGGAGCCGCACGCCGCGGTTGCCAGGTTCGATGAGCGTGGCCGTCTCGTGATAATCTCGACGACACAGGTCCCGTTCCACGCTCGCAGGATCACAAGCATGCTCGTCGGAGTCCCGATCAGGATGATACGGGTGATCAAGCCGAGAATCGGCGGCGGGTTCGGGGGGAAGCAGGAGGTGCTCATTGAGCCCCTCGTTGCGCTCGTCGCGTGGAAGCACAAGAGAGCTGCAAAGCTCGTGCTTTCACGTCAGGAGGTTTTCGTCTCAACTAGGACGAGACATCCGATGAGAATAAAACTGAAGACAGGGGCGAAGAACGACGGGACGATTACGGCGCTCGAGCTCGACGGACTGCTCAATGCCGGGGCCTACGGAAGTCACGCCCTCACCGTCCTCTCCAACGTCGGCTCAAAGGCCCTCCCGCTGTTCAACAAAATACCGAACATCCGTTTCTTCGGCAGGAGCGTGTATACCTCTCTCCCGGTCGGAGGGGCGTACAGGGGGTACGGAGCAACCCAGGCATATTTCGCCCTGAACCAGCAGATCGACATGATCGCAAGAAGAACAGGGCATGATTACCTCGACTGGGTAAAAGGCTGGCACATAAAGGCAGGTGAGACCTCCGAAGTATTCAGGGCGCTCGGCGAGGGCAAGGAGGGAGTCGATCAGACCATTAAATCGTGCAAGCTCGACGAGTGTATCGATCGCGGGGCTGAGGCTATCGAGTGGTATAAAAAGCGGGGCAAACGAAAGAAGATCGGGAAGGACAGAGTAAGGGGAGTGGGCGCTGCTGTGGGGATGCAGGGGTCGGGGATCCCGCTCATCGACATGGCCTCCGCCTCAATGAAGATGAACGAGGACGGCTCGTTCAACCTCTACGTCGGTGCAACCGACATCGGTACAGGCTCGGACACGATCCTCGCCCAGATTGCGGCGGAAGTCCTGGCGGTCCCCACGGATAAGATCATCGTCCTCTCTTCGGACACCGATCTCACCCCGTTCGATACCGGTGCGTACGCATCATCGACCACATACGTATCCGGAAAAGCGGTTGAACAGTGCGCCGGGAAGCTGAGGGATCAGATCATCGATACCGCAGCGGCGATGCTCCATACGGAACCCGGCAGTCTCGTCACGGAAAGAGGCAGGGTCCGTGATACAGGAGCAGGTAAATCGGTGTCCTACGAGGAGATCGCCCTGCGCGCTTTCTACGAACGAGACCAGTTTCAGCCGCAGGCATCCGCGTCGTTCACTCCCACGGAGTCGCCGCCCCCGTTTATCGCGCAGTTCGCCGAAGTCGATGTCGACATTCGGACAGGCAGGGTGGAGGTCGTAAAGTTCGTTTCCTGCGTCGACTGCGGCGTGCCGATCAACCCGAAACTTGCAGAGGGCCAGATCGAAGGAGCGACGGTGAACGGGATCAGTTATGCACTCTGTGAGGATTACAAATTCGACAGTACAGGAAGGATGACGAACCCATCGTTCTGGGACTACAAGATCTACACCGCTTCGGACATCCCAAAGATCGTGACTATCCTCGCTGATTCTTACGAGGAGTCCGGACCGTTCGGCGCAAAGTCTGTCGCTGAGATCGCTATAAACGGCCCGGCCCCTGCCATAGCAAACGCGATCTACGACGCTGTGGGGATAAGAATATTCGAGCTTCCTATCACCCCGCAGAAGGTGTGGAAAAGGCTTCAGGAGGCGAAGGGCGGTTGATCCTTAAAAACGGCAGTGTGCTCCTCCCGGACGAGGAAGAGCCGAAAAAATTCGATATCGAGATACACGGAGAAAAGATCATCCGTATCGGGAGAGACCTTGAAGAAGATGATGATACAGTCGATGCATCGGGCCATTTCGTTCTCCCGGGCGGGATCGATCCCCATGTCCATTTCGATGATCCCGGGTTCACCCACAGGGAGGACTTCTACCACGGAACCTGCGCAGCCGCATCGGGTGGTATCACGACAGTTATAGATATGCCGTGCACCTCGATTCCTCCTGTAACGAACCTCGAGAATCTAAAACAAAAACTTTCTGTTATTGAAAAAAAGGCGGTTGTCGATTACGGCCTGTACGGCGGCGTCTCCTGTGAATCGTTCGAAGAGGGCTTTTCCCGATACATGGAGGAGCTCTCGACCCGAGTCATGGGGTTCAAGACCTACTTCATATCCGGGATGGAGAGCTTCGGGCGGCTCAACCACTATCAGTTCAAGACGGTGCTCGAAAAGGCGGTAGAACTCGGGGTGCCTGTCCTTCTCCATGCAGAGGACTACGATTATGTCACTGCCGCAACTTCAATAGTCGAAAGAGAGGGAAATACACCGAGACACTACTATCTGTCGCGTCCGGAAACAGCGGAGCACATTGCGGCAGCTGCAGCTGCCGAGATCGCGGCAGAGGTCGGTGCCGATCTTCATATAGTACACGTTTCTTCGGCTGCCACGATTGAAATATTGAAAACCAAAGGCGTAACGGCAGAGACCGCGCCTCACTACCTCGAATTCGATATCGAGGATTTCGAAAAGACGGGCTCAGCCCTCAAGACCACTCCCCCTGTTAAATCCCCGCCCAACAAACATGATCTATGGCGGCTTCTCTCGGACGGGAGGATACGTTTTGTCGCCTCGGACCATGCCCCCTGCCCCGAGGATGAAAAGCAGACAGGATCCGTATGGACAGACTACGCAGGCATCCCTGGAACTGGCACTCTGTTCCCCTATATGTTCTCAGAGGGATATGTGAAAAAAAGGATATCTCTGAGGAGGTTCGTGGAGGCCGTTTCGGAAAACGCCGCCAAAAGATACGGGCTCTTTCACAGAAAAGGTTCCATCGTACCTGGAAAAGACGCGGATTTCGTGCTCATAGATCCGGGGGAGAGCTGCAGGGTCGAGGGGAAAAAATTCTATTCCAAGGGAAAGATCACCCCTTTCGAAACAATGAGGCTGAAAGGAAAGATCGTAAAGACGATTCTGAGGGGAAAGGTGATCTTCGACTGCGACAGAGGCATCTGCGCAGAACCGGGAGAAGGAAAGCTCCTGGAAAGAAATCGGTAGCCCGGGAGAGCTTAGCCCCCATTTCTCACAAATCACCGTAAATAGTAAAGAATGGGGCTTTTAGCGCTTTCCTCACCGTAAACAATATTTTTTACAGCTGCCGAGTCATCATTTAAACCAATTGCTATGCAATCTGATTGCATAGCAATCTATGTGAAAACCGCATTACGGATTCTTTTCCGACAGTCCTCTCAGGGCGGCGCCTATATCCTTCAGCCCGTTGCCCGTGATGAGAAGAACGACCTTTGAATCGGACGGGATCTCATCCTTTGTCTTTAAGAATCCGGCAAGCGCCGATGATGCCGCGGGCTCCGCAAAAAGCCCGGAAGTCGATGCCAGCCTTCTCTGGGCGGAAAGTATCTCGCTGTCCGTGACCTCCACACATCTGCCGTCATATTTCTTCAGATACTTCAGCGCGTGGTAGCCGTTACGCGGGATATCGACCGCAATGGAATCGGCGACCGTATTTGAGCTGTAGTCCGGCCTGAAGCTTCCCTCGCGGAAGGCATAGGAGATTGCGTTGCTTCCTGCAGCCTGAACCGCGTACAGGGTCGGAACACGGTCCATAAGCCCCATCTGAAGTAGGTCCTCAAAGCCCTTGTACATACCCCCGAGGATGACCCCGTCGCCCGCGGGAACGAATACGTAATCCGGGGCTCCGCCTGCGGTCTTACCAACGGTCTTACCGACGGTCCCACCGACGATCTTACAGAGCTGTCTAAAAATCTCCAGCGCGGCTGTTTTCTTACCCTCGATTGTCAGGGGATTATACGCCGTGTTCCTGCTGAGAGACCCGTGCTGTTTTGTATACTCCAGTGAAAGATCGTAGGCCATGTCGTAGTTGCCGTCGACCTCCGTTACCTCGGCACCGTACTGGAGGGCCTGGACCCGCTTTGCTTCGGGCGCGGACGCAGGAATAAAGATCCTGATGTTGAGGCCGCCTGCCGCGCCGACACCGGCCATGGAGGACGCGGCGTTCCCTGTAGAGGCCACGGTAATGTCATCTATCTTCTCTCTCAGCGCGAAGGCCGCGACGAGATAGGAGGCCCTGTCCTTGAGGGAAGCCGTGGGGTTCAGGCTGTCGTCCTTTATATAGAGTCTCTCGAACCCCGTCTCTTTACGGAGGTTTTTAGGTTCCCAGAGAGGGGTGTTGCCCACGGGGATTGGAGGAAAATATTTTTTTCCCACTGGCAGAAGGTCGAAGGTATCCCAATCTTTTTTAAGCCTCCCTTCAATTCCCACCTCTAAAATCCCCCTGAGAGGCTCATCGCTTTTCTGCTTCCCGGAACAGGAAGGGCATACCATGCGGTCCGGAGTAATATCGAACTGCTTTCCGCATTCACTGCATCTGTAAAAGAAATCCATCATAGTTCATCCATTCGCCGCCATAAACGTCTGGCAGCCTGTGATGCCTTCTCGTAGATCGGCCCTACTTCAAAAGGGAACCTTCTCTCATCATAACAGACAGAGCCGTTTACGATCACCGTCCTCACATCGCGCGAGGACAATCCGAAGGCTATGTGACCCGCTATGTTCTCAGGAATTAGAGGGGTCGGTCTCGGGTAATCATAGATCACGAGATCCGCGGCACAACCTTTCTCGATGCTCCCGAAGCGTCCGCTGAAATTACGTTCGAGCAGCACATTCCCGTTATACTGAAACCGAAGGAAATCCCCCGGCCAGTACGGCCCTCCCGCATCCCTGTGCTTGAAGAAGGCGAACTTGAACTCTTCGAACATATCGCTCCCTATACCGTCTGTTCCGAGCGCAACGTTCCTGAAACATGGAAGTTTCCCGGTATACCCTACCGTGTTGTTCATATTGGACCGCGCATTGTGGACGAGGAAACAATCGTGCCTGTTCAGCCGCTCTATATCCTCATCCGTGAGGTGGACCCCGTGAACGCAAATCGCTTTTTCGTCAAGGAGGCCGAAATCCTCCAGCCGCTCTGTGATGTCCTTTTCGTAGTGGTGGTGGGAAAAAGAGGGATCGTACAGGTCCTCTGCGATGTGTACATGGAGACCCCGACCTGTCGATCTGCACGCCTCGGAAAGTCTTTCAAGCGATTCGTCCTCCAGGGTAAAGGGTGCGTGCCCCCCGATCGATGCCTCGAGAAGCGTCGGGCCTTGCTCTTTCTCCTTGTCGATGATTCCCGAGAAGCTGATGTTCTCCTCGACGCCCTCCGTCATTCCCTTTCTGCCGTTTCTGTCCGTCACCTCATAGCAGAGCATACCCCTGAGACCGACCTCTTCGAAGGCCTTTTTCAGGACTGCCAGAGACCCCCTGATAAAAGAGGGGGAGGCGTGATGGTCGATGACGGTTGTGGTACCGGACCGTATCGCTTCTATCGCCCCGACGAGACCACTGTAGTAGAGAATTTCTTCATCTATCGCCCTGTCCAGCCTCCACCAGAGGTTCTGAAGTATGGACACGAAATCTGTGGAAGGTTTGATACTCGCCGTGATCCCTCTCGCGAGCGCCGAATAGAAGTGGTTGTGGCTGCACACGAGACCGGGGGTCACGATGTCTCCTTCGAGGTCGATGGTCCGGACGTCCTTCCCCTGTGGAGATATTTTTTCCCCGACCTCGACGATTTCGGTCCCTTCGATTGCGATGTCGATTCCGTCTTTCACCGAAGGGGGCTCGAAATCCACGACACAGGCATTTTTTAATAGCAACATACACTCTCCTCCGGCATTTCAAAAGCCGATCAGATAACCATACCCTTTCAAGACAGTTTCTACTGTTGCCGCCAGTACCCTGTTTACCTCACCGCTCCCCTTATCTTTTCGAGCCACGATATCCATACCCTTCAGGTTCCGGTCCTTATCGATTTGAAATTCGTACCGATCACCATTCATCCTGACGGTTACACATCTGTGCTCTCCGGAGCCTGTTACGATAAATCCGCTGTTAGGGCTGTTTTCAAAATCATCATGCAGGGTGAAGAGCGTAAACTTGTCCTCGTACGGTTTCCCCTCATAGGGACAGAACGTGGCGCAGTTACCGCACTCGTTGCAGAGCGCGTCTAAATGAAGGATCTGCATACTTCCCTCAGTGACATGTACTGCTACGTTTGCACGGTTCGGACACACATCCACGCACTTGTTGCAGACTGTGCTGCACTCGAGGCACCGGTCCCTCTCGCTCCGGGAGATGCTGCCGTCGTCGGTCTCTTCGAGAGGGTAAAGAATCCTTCCCTTTTTTTCCGCTATCTCCGAAACCCGCATCTTTTGATCAAGCCCGGGGCTTGAAGCCCTGTCGAGCCCCTTCCACCCGGGAATCTCACGAGCTGCGATCGACTCGGCCGCTCTTTTGGCATCAGCTATGGATTCGACTACAGTCGACGGCCCTCTGAAGGCATCGCCCCCCATGTATACGTTTTTTTCGTCCGTCTCGAGCGTTTCCGTGTTTACTGCGGGCCTTTTGCCCCGGTCAAGCGTTAATCCGCACCTCTTCAGAAGTTCGAGATCGATGCTCTCCCCGATGGCACTTATAACAGAATCGACATCTATGTCCACCGTCGTGTCCGTCGGTACAGGGCGCCTCCTGCCGCTTTTATCAGGCTCTCCCAGCGTCATACACCTGCACTGCAGTGTCCCCTTCCGTGAAAACGACTCGGGGATGAGGAGCGGACTGAACTTCACCCCCTCACTGAGCGCATTCTCGAACTCTTCCCTGTCCGCGGGCATCTCTTGTTCTGTCCTCCTGTATATGATGGAGACCTCTACTACGCCCGGTACCCGCAGAGCAGACCGTGCACCGTCCATTGCGGTATTCCCGCCTCCTATCACCGCAACCTTGCTGCCGAGGCTGAGGCCTGACGGGTCGTTCCTGAAAGTTTTCAGAAAATGCAGAGCTTCAAAAACGTTCGGATTGTCTCCTTCGAGACTCATCTTCCTCGAAAGCTCCGCGCCGATTGCGATGAATATGTACTTATATCCATTTTTTTTCAGATTATCGATGGAGAAGTTCGGGGGAGAACCGAACCTGAACTCGACACCGAGTGATTCTATAAACGATATATCGCTCTCTATCGCCGACTGCGGCAGCCTGTATCCCGGGAGCACGTGGGCAACAACGCCGCCCGCCGACTCCCTCTTCTCGAACACGGTCACGCGGAATCCTGTCCGGGCGAGGAAGTATGACAGGGCCAGCCCTGAAGGCCCCGCACCTATGACTGCGACCCTCGTATCGAGTGTTTCATTCCCGCCTCCGCGTTTCATACTACCGCGCTGTGCTGCGATCCTCTTCACCTCTCGGATTGAAACAGGGCATTCGTAGTCCATTCGGGTACAGTTGTACTGGCACTGATGATCGCAGATGTATCCTGTGATATGGGGGAGCGGGTTTTTGCTGTAGATGAGATCCAGGGCCTCATCATACTTGCCATTTCCGGCCAGCCGTATGTATTCCGGCACATCCTGGCCTATCGGACACGCTTCGACACAGGGCGCAATATAGCAGTCAAAGAGGGGCAATTTTTTGTCCACAAACACCCTCTTTTTGCCCCTCCATTCCTTCCTGTAACGGTCGTCGGCAAGTGCATCTTCTGCCAGTAGTCTTAGCTTTTCAACGTCTATAGTATCGGGGGAGGCTGCCTTCTTCAGCCTTTCGGCGGCAGAGGCCATTCTCAGATACCCGCCCGGCTTGAGAAGCTGTGTTGCCATGGTGATCGGCCTGATCCCGGTCTCGAAGAGTTTCACGATGTTCTGCTCCGACGCGCCGCCGGAATATGAAACGGGAAGTTTTCCTCCGTACTCGTGTGAGAGCCTTGACGCCAGGGTAACGGTAAGCGGAAAGAGAGCACGCCCCGACATGTACATCTCATCCCCCGGAAGCACTCCCAGGCTATTTACCGCTCCCAGGGTGTTGGAGAGCTTGACGCCGAAACCGCGCCCGCACTCCTTCGAAAAAGTCACGAGCCGCCCCAGAAGCCCCAGAGCATCATCATACTGGAGGTCATCGGTAAATGTCGATTCTTTGAGATCTATTGAGCCGAAACCGAGGCCGTCGAGTATGCGCCTCACCGTCTCGTAGCCGAGAAGAGTAGGATTGAGCTTAACGAACGTATCGAGCTTCTTCTCCTTCAGGAGATATCTGCTTATCGCCTCTATCTCTCCGGGGGGGCATCCGTGCATCGTGGAGAGTGTAACTGACCGGGTCATATTGGGAGAGATGTTTTCAGTAATACCGGCATAACCTTCGGCCCCGGGCTGAAGGTCCATCGCCTCTGTGAAGCTCCCGTCCTCGATAAACCGGCCCAGCTCATGTAGGCATCTCTCGAACAGCGGGTGTCCGGATGCATCGATCAGGCCGGTGATGAACCTGTCCATCTTCGGGGATTTGATCCCCTCGAGATCGTATCCGACACTCATATTAAAAATGAATGAGCGCTCCGGGCCGGAATGAAGACAAAAGATCTTTTCCAGAAAGTGGAGCAGTATCCATGCCTTGAGGTATTCATCGAAGGACTCCTCGAGGGAGAGCTCCTGCGACCATTCGGTATTGTAGCCCTCGTC
>DATKZJ010000219.1:0-6719 GCA_035527995.1 Spirochaetota bacterium
TGCCGCTTCATCTCCTCCTCGTCCTCGTAGTCCCTCGGGTCCACCTGCCCCGAGATGTACCCCATCTTATGCCCCGACTGCCGAAACACCCCGAGGTACTTCTCCGCCCCGCGCTTCACTATCTCCTTGTACATCCTCCACTATATCTCGTGCATGCTCAGACCCGGCTCCTTCCTCTTCTGCTCTATCGCCCACTCACGCCAGAACCCCGGATCGTCCTTCAACACCGCTCCAGACAAAGGCGGGTTCGTCGTCATCCCCACGAAAAGCTGATCCATCGGACGATCGCTTATATAGTACCTGTTGAGTATTTCCTCCTCCCCATCTCGCTCCGCCAGAGGCTTTGCCTTTATCCGCTCCTTCTTCCACGTCTCGTATACCAGCGGGGAGGAGTCCCACCATATCTCAAGATCTTCGCTCGTCTCGTTGAACCGTTCCATAGAACTCTTCTTTACCATATTGCTCCTTCTATGCTATCTTTCGATATATATCCCCAAAAATACTTCTATATGTGAGCTTTTGGGGGAATTTTCTTGTTGTTTTAAATCTGTAATCATATTATCCTATTATCTTGTTATAATAAGTATATGCTGAAGTGTCAAGTAAAAAGATCACCGTCACAGCAGTCGATGTAAAAATAATCAACGATTCTGCTGCATAAAGGGAGAGTACCATGAGGGAGATAAAAAAGGTTGCCGTCCTTGGCGCAAACGGGGCGATGGGGTCACGTTGCGGCGGAATTTTTGCACAGGCGGGGATCAGCTGCATGTTCTTTGCGAGAACAAAAGAAAAAGCCCTGCTGGGCATCGACAACGCCGTTCATCAGGCAAGAAGTGACATACTCCGCGAATATATTACACCGAAGACCTATAACGAGCTCGAATCGGAGCTTCCAGGATGCGACTGGGTATTCGAGGCTCTGGGAGAGGACAAAGAGCTTAAGAAACACTACTTCGAGCGCATAGACGGTGCGAGGAAAAAGGGTACGATCGTCTCCACAGTGTCCTCATCCCTCTCCGTCGAAAACTTGGCAGAAGCGAGGAGTGACGATTTCAGATCACACTTCATGGGGGTCCATTTCTTCAACCCACCGGGTAAGCTCCCTGCAAACGAGCTGATCTTTCACCCGGATAACCCGGACGAGCTCAGGAGTTTTGCCACACGATTCTGTGAAGAGAATCTCTACAGGATTAACATCGTGACCTACAACACGCCCGGGTTTGCAGGAAACAGAATAGGGTTCTGTTTTCTCAACGAGGCCGTCTGTTACGCGGAAAAGTACGGGGTGGACGCTGTCGATTACCTCCTGGGACCGTACACAGGGCGCGCAATGCCACCGCTCGCGACCCTCGACCTCGTCGGTCTCGACGTATACAGGGCGATCGTCGACTACATTCACGGCAACACCGATGATGAGCGTCACGATGCCTTTATCATGCCGCAGTACGCGAAAAATATGATCGAAAAAGGACTCCTTGGACGGAAGGGTACGACGAGCGGCGGGTTCTACATTAAGGGGGAAAATGGAGAGCGTAGGACCCTGTCGCCACAAACGTTCTCATACGGACAGCGTAACGCGATCGAGGCAGGGTTCGTCGAGGACACAAAGCGCTGCATACACGACGGCGAATACAAAAAGGCCGTCGACATCATCAAAAAAGAACGCTCCACAGAAGGTGATATTGTGAGGCACTTCATTCTCGGCTACATCTCGTACAGCTACTCGAGAATCGGCGAGGTCACACCGGCGGAGCATGGGATACACGGCATCGACCGTGTCATGGCGTACGGGTTTTCCTGGCTCCCCCCCTCCGGATGGGTCTATCTTTTCGGAGGACCGTCTTGCGTCGTCGGTATGCTGGAGGACGCAGGGCTCGTGGTGCCGGTGCAACTCGAATCACAGGGTGCTGACGAGCACTGTACAGTCCCTGACGTACAGAAATACCTCATTGCGAGGTAGAGTGCATAAAACAGGAAGGAGAATGCAGATGGCAAGAAAGGTATATATACTTGGAGGATACCAGACCGACTTTGCCAGAAACTGGACAAAGGAGGGAAAGGGAATCGCGGCGATGATCCGGGAGGTCCTGGACGGGGGCTTTTCCGAGACTGCGATAGAACCGGGCGACCTCGACGCCGCGCACGTGGGAAACTTCGCAGGCGAGCTCTACACCATGCAGGCCCATCTCGGAGCGTTCATCTGCAACTACCATACTGTGCTCCGCGGCCTTCCGACCTCACGTCACGAGGCGGCGTGTGCCTCAAGCTCAATCGCAGCACTCATGGCACGGGCCGAGATAGAGGCCGACATATACGACCTCGTCATGGTTGTGGGCGTCGAGTTTATGAAATCTGTCGATTCGAAAATCGGCGGCGACTACCTCGGCACTGCCGCCTGGTACGAGAAGGAGTGCATGGGCGTGGAGTTCCCGTTTCCCAAGCTTTTCGACCGGCTCTACGACATCTACGATGAAAAACATGGGGTGAAGTACGAGCACCTCGCACGGATCTCTGCGATAAACTACGACAACGCGAAGCGAAACAGCAAGGCGCAGACGAGAGGCTGGTATATGAACCTGCAGCATGCATGCAGCACAGGGAACTACAACCGGGTGGTAGGAAAAAGGCTTCGCGCGACTGATTGCTCACAAGTTACGGACGGCGCTGCAGTAATATTCCTCGCATCAGAAGAGTACGCTTCTCGTTATGCGATGAGAAACGGCATAAAAATCGATGAGGTACCCTATATCCAGGGGTGGGGCCACAGGACGGCGCCGATCCTCTTTGATGACAAAGAGGAGGAGGCGCGGGCAAACGACTATGCGCTACCGCATACCCGTGACGCCATCACAGACGCTTATACGAGGGCCGGGATCACGGGACCTGCCGAGCTCTCCTGCATAGAGACCCACGACTGCTTTTCGATTACGGAGTATGCGGCGATAGAGCATTTCGGTCTCGCCTCTCCGGGAGAGGGATATAAAAGGATAGAAGACGGTAGCATCGAGCTCAGCGGCGGGTGCCCGGTCAACCCCTCCGGCGGGCTCATCGGGTGCGGTCACCCGGTCGGCGCCACCGGAGCAAGACAGCTGCTCGATGCATATCTGCAGGTGTCGGGCAAGGCGGGCGAATATCAGGTCGACGGCGCGAAAAGGGTCGCCACTCTCAACATTGGTGGCTCCGCGACGACGAACGTGGTACATATCATAGGAAAGGGTGCTTGAAAACAGGATTCAGTCCTGGTATCCTGCCGATCCTTTGTGCGTTCCGTGTTTTCTTGTTCTCTCTTCTGCCTTTATCTTTGTATATCCTCTACGTCTGAAGGCCCGGACAGGATCGGGGTCTATTCCCATCTCGTCCCGCACATCTCTCAGGAGTACGCGCACGTCCGTATTATACACAGCTTTCACGCACTCCTCCGCGTCGAGGATCCTGCGCTCCATCTGCGCCTTCTGTAAAAAGTCCCTGTCCACGAGCAGCGCCTTGGCGTAGGCCTCCTGGGTATTCATCACCGACTGGATGGTCACCTCTATCTTGTTATTTAAAGTGTGAGACTGGTCGATCATGTACGCCACCTCATCGGCCGTTGAAGCGGTCTTTCCATCGAGGGATCCGGAAACAAGCTCGCTGTAGATCAGAAAGAGCTCGTACGGGTTGACCGAGCCAACGACGAGGTCGTCGTCTGCGTACTTCTTGTTGTTGAAATGGAACCCTCCGAGCTTTTTTTCATCGAGGAGTCAGACCACTATCTGCTCTATGTTCGTACCAAGCGGATGGTGTTCGAGATCCACGAACACTGCCGCTCTTTTCTCGAGCTTCATGCTGAGCATGTAGGCCGTACCCCAGTCCGCGATATCGGTATGGGAGAAGTACGGCTCGAAGAACTTGTACTCGAGCGGCATTCTCATGTCAGGGGTCATCGCATCATACGCCCGGCCAGTGCATCCTCCATACGACCTTTTCTCCTTGTACAGCTATCCTGGCCGGGGTAGTTAGTCTCGTCCGCGAGCCATATGCTGAGATCTTATGATCCGGTGGCTTTCATAATTTCTATGCATTCGATCATGTGTCCGACTGCTTTCTTTCTGACCGAACTCTCGGGGTTGCAGATGCTCCCGAGCATGTACTCCTGCTCCTGAAACAGGTTGGAGTTCACCACCCCGATCTCAAGCCCCAGTTCTTCTGCATACTTTTCCACCCGATCCCAGTCATCCGTCTTGTCCCATGGAATGTGGATTGCCACAGACGGGCAGATCCCTGTATACTTATGCACCTGGGAAACGTCTTCGAGTTTTTCTTCGAGGGTTCTTGCAGTAGCTTTCTGGGTAAAAACAGCGAATCGACTTCCCGAATCCGCATACCCCTAGGACGGTGCTTCGATCCTCTGGCCCTTCAATAATCGTTTTATCTGTCCTTTTTCCATTTCGTAATTTCTCTCCCTTTTGGTTCTTTGATATAACAGTACAGTAATTGTCGTTAATATAATAATAGGTGATGTGGGGGGGCCCAATTGTATCACTCCAGCCGGTCCATGCATAATCAAGCGGCGAGTAAATCGTGGCACTTTTGATAGTACAGTGCGAATCCAAAGAAACCTCGCTAAAAACTGCCCACTCCTTTCAGGAAATCCCTCGTCCTCTTCAGAGACTCGACAGGGTTCATGAGGGGGTAGTACTCGAGCCCGAAGTATCCCTTATACCCCATCTCCTTCAGTTTCTGCAGAATGTATGGAAGGTTGAGCTCGCTCTCCCACGGCTCGTGCTGCCCGGGTATGCCCGATACATGGATATGTCCGAGATACTCCAAGCTGTCCCTGAGAGAATCTATGAGGTTCCCTGTCATGATCTGTATGTGAAAGAAGTCGTATAAGACTTTTATATTTTTTCCGCCGACCTCGCGGAGGAGATCGGTCGTGTCCTTTATCGTCGGAAGGAGGCAGCCTTTGTACTTCGGCCAGCTCAAAGGCTCCACTGTCAGGATAACACCAGTTCCTTCAAGCATGCTGTCGAGCTTTCGGAGCACCCTGGCCGCCCTTTTTAGAACTTCAGACTTCGGGCAGTCCGGCTGCTCATACCCCACAAAGGTTATGAGCTGGAGAGCTCCTACACGCTGACAGATCGGTATGAGACGTTCGAGCTCCCTCATCATCTGCTCTGCACCTGTATCGTCTGTCAGCATTCCTCCGTGATTGGCATGTGGTGAGTTGAGGGTGAAATTAACGAGCGTCAATCCCAGCTCTTCGTTCAGACGCTGTATCACCTCGAGATCCTTGGCATTCTCCTTCTCCAACCAGCCCCCCCTGCCGTCCCGTTCCATGTCGTGGTACCAGAATTCGTACGCGCTGTATCCCAGCGATGCAACGGTCCTAATCTGCTCCTCGTATGGCATCGTATACGGGAAAACCGTTTCGATGCATACACTGAGCCGCTCGATCGAATTATCCATTAATCTCCTTACCCCCTGTTTGCTCTCTATTGTTTTTACTATTACTGTATTCCACACACAATATATATATCATCCTATAATCTCATGATTATAAGTATATGTTAACTGATATAACGTCACGATGTCAATAAAAATAGACTGTTGCAGCTAAAACATAATTAGGTTAAACCGGAACGCGTTTAGTTTATGTTCAGCATCATCCCGCCGTCCACCACGACGCAGGAGCCGTTCCCCATTTCAGCCTCATCGGATGCGAGAAACGAGGAAACGGCCGCGACATCCTCCGGCCACAGCAGACTTCCTGTGGGGATCTTTCTCCCAACTTCCTATTTGACCCCGGGGTAGAGCTTTTCGATGATATCCGCGCGAGGAGGTCTCCGAACCGCTCGTGCATGTATACGCTGTACTTCTCCGACTGCATGTCGAGATTGGCGTCGAGGCCCGTAATGGATTCGAAATCACTGTCGATCCCGACGATACCCGCTATCTGTCCGTCGATCATCACGGCGCCGATATCCCCGCTCTTTACCCCTGCCTTCTCGAAGACCACTTTTGTTACCTTTAGCGTGTTTGCCAGAATCTCATCGACGTCCTGCTCCATTTTTCCGGGTTTGTTGGACACTGCACCTGTTTCCCGGTAAACACTTGCAACGAGCGCGCCCTCTTCGTCGACGATACCCGCCTTCAGGCCCGTTGTGCCGATGTCTAACACTAAAAAGTACACCTTCTACCCCTATCACGTGGGATCATGGCTTTACCACGACCTTGAGCTGGCTCCAGCTCTGTGCCTCAACAACCATCGCAGGCAGCTCTTCCAGGGATACGACCTTGCTTATGAACCGCTTCCCCTCGACCCTCTTCCCGCTCATGAGGTCCAGGCACATCTTTATCTGCGAGGGAGTGCTGCCGGAAGAGCCGTGGATATAGACCTCCTTGTAGTGTATCATGTTGCTATCGAGATGGACAGTGCTGTCGTCCTTCGGGAGACCCCCGAAAAAGTCGATATGCGCACGGTTCGCGGAGAGTTCCAACGCTGACTCCTGGGCCGCTCTCGAACCCGCCGCGATCATGATCACGTTGGCGCCTATCCCCCCGGTTACCTCCATCACGAGCGTTTTCAGGTCCAGCTTACCAGGATTCACGTAGTAATCCGCACCGAACTGCCGCGCCTGTTCCAGCCGCTCTTCACGGGGCTCGGAGACTATGACCGTAGTCGCGCCGAGCGCCCTCGAAAGGGCCACATGCATGCATCCGATCGGCCCCGCTCCGATCAC
>DATKZJ010000220.1:0-8637 GCA_035527995.1 Spirochaetota bacterium
CCTTTCCCAGCGGGTCGCCGACCGTAAAGGTGAAGACGATGATGACAAAAAGAACGATCGAAACCGCTATCGTCGAGATTGTCGAGGTGTGGTGCTGCGCCATCTTCGAGTCCGCGTTTTTGATTTTCCCGAAGATCTTCATAACCCTTATGAGCCGCAGGACCCGGGTCACCCTTATCGCCTTTACTATCTTCAGTATGTTCAACGCACCTATCGCGGCAAGCCCTTCCCCTGTCCCTGAGGAGAGGAGGATAAATACCTGCGGGCCGGATGACAGGAGCAGAAGAGGTACTGAGCTGAGAAAATCCACCCATCCCCTCTGATATACCCAGTAGGTCATGAGCTGTTTTTTTCTTCCGCGCACTACGGACCGGACTATAAACTCAACCGTAAACAGAGTGTCGAAAAAGAGCCCCGCAAAGATGATGAGGTTTCTTATGTCGATACTCCATCGCAGCAGCAGGCCAAGATCCGAGAGAAATGTATGTACTATTACGAAAACGATCGCAATGAGGATGAAATTTTCCCAAAACTTATTACCTCTCATCTCGCTCCCTTCTACCACATATTGTCGCCGGCTATCATATATAGCTCGGCAACCATTTTTTCATTGAAGCCGGAGAATCTGCTGTTGGATCTCACAACGTTGAACCAGCTCTTGTCGAGGCTCTCGGCCCCCCTGTCGATCTTGCTGTAGTGCTTGTAGTCCTGATAGCGTGATCCGATGATGTAAAAAAGCCGCGCGCTCGCCTCATTAAGACTGGTCTGTCTCTCTTTGAAGTTCGATTTTATCGCAGTCACGATCGCCCTGTCGGTGAGAAACGGAAGCGACTCCCTCATGCTCCTGCCGAGCTTCATTATGAATTCCGGCATCGACATGGAAAGCCTCTGTGTTTCATTGATATTCGCCTTCTTCGTACCGGAGCCAGTAGACATCGGCACCTTGGTGAACGCAGAGCTTTTAATGAGGAAGATGATCTTTGCATATTCGATATACTCATCGTAATCAAGGTCGAACTTTTCAACCCTCTTGATCTCGTTGTATATGAACCGCCTACGCTGAAATATCTCCGGCAGGTATCGCTCAAGGACGTTGTACTTGAAGATGTTGACGACACTGTTGAAGTTATACCTCACCTCGTTGTATGCGAGGGCTGTGTTGAGGTACTCCAGTATCATGGACCTGTAGGTATTCTGGCCCCGGCCTTTATCTCTCAGCGGGAAGAGGTCCTCTATAACAGCGAAATTTATACTGTTTTCCAGCCAATCCTCGAGCTTCGGCTGCAGATAGTGAAGGCTCATCTGCTTGAGGACAAGGATGACCTCTCCGATCACCCTGTCCGAATTGATATGAGGAAAGAACCTCTGAGAACTGAGCGTCTGCTTAAACTGTCTCAGGTTGGCTGTGATGAAGGAGATGATCATCCCCTCCCTGATAAGAGGAGGCTCGTTCTTCATATTCGGATTGCTGATGAGGTATTTGACAAACTCAACAACCTTCTTTTTGTCGTTTTGATCCATGCCGGAGGCTTCGAATATATCCTTCCAAGATATAGATATACCTATTTCTGAGACGGTACTTTCTTTCCTAGTATATCGGAGATTGTTATTGGAAAATGAAGTGCGGGCGGGATAAAATAGGGCCCCGATCATCTCCTCTCTTTCGGCTACAGCTTTTTGACGATCTCGACGAGCCTTTCGAAAGCTTTTTCAGTACCTTGAGGGTTTGTACCTCCCCCCTGAGCGAGCCGAGGGCGCCCTCCCCCTCTTCCCCCGAACAGAGGTGCTATCTCCTCCAGGAGAGTCCCTGCATGCAGTCCCTCTTTCACCGCATCATCAGTCACAGAAATCACGCATCCAACCCTGTCTTTCTTTCGGGACGTGATAAAGATCACCCCCATCTTTATCCTGCCTTTGACACTGTCTGAAACCTCGCGGAGCTCATTGCCGGACAGATCGGGAATCTCTATGTGAAGAAGGCTGTACTTTCCCGCAACGACCTTGCCCTTCTCGATGTCGAACATATCCTGCATGCCTTTTTTCTTTTCCTTCTTCAGCCGGCGCTCGAGGTCTCCGGACCTCTCGACGAGTTTATTCAGGCTATCGACGATCCCTTCAGGGTTCGTACGGAGGATCATGGCGGCTTCCCTCAGTATTTTCTCGTCTTGTCTAGCCAGTCGGAGAGATTGGGCCCCTGTTACTGCCTCTATACGCCTCACTCCGGATGAGATACTGCCCTCCTTCACGATCTTGAACAGGCCTATATCGCCCGTCCGCTCGGCGTGTGTTCCTCCGCACAGCTCTGTACTGTGCTCATCCACAGTTACGACTCTCACTTTTTCACCGTACTTCTCTCCGAAGAGAGCTACAGCACCCATTTCCCGCGCCTCTTGCATGGGAACATCGCAGTACACGCTCACAGGAATATTGGCCATGATCGCACTGTTCACTATCTCCTCTATGCGATCTAACTGCTCCCTGTCAAGCTGGTTGTAGTGGTTGAAATCGAACCTGAGCCGGTCCGGTGCGACGAGGCTCCCGGCCTGGGTCGCGTGTGTGCCGACGACCTGTTTCAGCGCGCTGTGAAGGAGATGAGTGGCTGTGTGGTTTGCCATTATGCGCTTTCTCCGCGTGACATCGACATGCCCGCTGAAAGCCGGCTTCAAGACTCCCTCATCGAGAGAACCCTCATCGAGCGTACCGATATGGACGAAGAGCTCGCCCATCGGTTTGACATCCTCCATTCTGATTCGAACGCCCTCTGCCTCGACATACCCAGTATCTCCTACCTGTCCTCCGGATTCGGCGTAAAACGGCGTTTTGTCGAACACGAGCAGGACATTGTTTCCCTCCTCCCTGTATTTCAAAACCCTCATGTCATCGAGGTCCGTCCTGTCGTAGCCGAAGAACTGGGTGCCCGAATCCTCTCCTATCTTTATCCACTCTCCCTGCTCGACTCCCGCCTTGAACTTCGATCCCTTCCTCGCCCTCCTCTTCTGACCTTCCATCTCCCTGTCGAACGTTATCCTGTCTACAGAAAGGCCTTTCTCCCGCGCCATAAGCTCCGTAAGGTCGAACGGGAAGCCGTATGTATCGTGAAGCAGAAAAGCATCTTTTCCGGGGAAGACCGTCACGCTCTTTTTCACAAGCTTCTCAGCCGTTCTTTCAAACTCTGCAAGGCCCCTGTCAAGCGTTCGTAAAAAGAGTTCTTCCTCGTTGAAGATGAGCTTCTTAATGAGCTCCTGTCTGTCGGACAGCTCGATGTAGGGGTCTTTCATCATGTCCACGAGAGGGTCGATGAGATCATGGAGGAACGGCCGGTCTAAGCCGAGAATTTTTCCGTGCCGCGCCGCCCGCCTGAGAATCCTCCTCAGAACGTACCCCCTTCCCTCGTTGGAAGGTACGGCGCCGTCTGCAATTGCGAATGCGAGGCTCCGGATGTGGTCGGAGATAACCTGAAAGGACACGAGATGGCTGTTTCTCGATCTGCCGGAGAGCTCCTCGATCTTCTCCATGAGAGGGATAAAAAGATCCGTCTCGTAATTTGAACGCTTGTTCTGAAGCACGGCCAGGGTGCGCTCAAGCCCCATACCCGTATCGATGTGCTTCTCAGGCAGGGGAACGAGCTTTCCATCCTGCTCCCGGTTAAACTCCATGAATACGAGGTTCCAGAGCTCACAGATATCTCCTGTTCTGCTTACGTCCTCGAAACTCTTTTCCTTACCGGGAACATAGTCATAGAGAATCTCGGAGCACGGACCGCAAGGGCCTGTCGCTCCCATGCTCCAGAAGTTCTCCTCGTCTCCGTTTTCCAGGTCCCCGAGACGGACGATCCTCGGCTTGTCCACACCGATACCATTCAGCCATATATCGTAGGCCTCGTCATCGTCCTTGTAGATGCTCACCCAGAGCGATTCCTGCGGAAGGCCGAGAATCTCGGTAGCGAATTCCCACGCCCATTCGGCGGCCTCACGCTTGTAGTAGTCACCAAAAGACCAGTTTCCCATCATCTCGAAAAACGTGTGGTGGCTTCCATCCATACCGACATCTTCGAGGTCGTTGTGCTTACCCGAGGCCCTGATGCACTTCTGTACGGAGCATATGCGCCTGAACTCGGGGGTCTCGATCCCGAGAAAGAGGTTCTTGAACTGGTTCATCCCGGCGTTTGTGAAAAGGAGAGTTGTATCATCGAGAGGAACGACCGTTGAGCTCGCAACGGCCTTATGCCCCTTTTTTATAAAGAAATCAAGAAACTTTTTCCGCAAATCACTCGATACTATCACTTAAACTCTCCTTCATGATCTCCTGAATTATATCAAAACGGAATCCGCGGTTCTTCATGTACCGCCAGATCCTCTGTCGCTTGACTTCAGGAGGATAATCTTTCAGAACCGCCATGCGCTTCTCACAAGCGAGGCGGGCCTGTTCGGCCTCTTCTTCAAGACTGAGACGCTCATCGCACACCTCATTGATGATCCCCTCATCCACCCTCTTCGCCCGAAGCTCGTGTTCAGCGCGCATTCTCCCAATGGGCCGGTGCTGCAGCACGGAATCGAGCCAGACTCTCGCGAACCGCCTGTCATCTATGATTCCGTTCCGCTTGAAATTATCGATGACCTCCCGGACAACTCCCGGGCTGAACCCCTTCTCAAAGAGGCGCCTTTTTACCTCATGCTCTGACCGGTCCCTGTAGGATAGAAGAGAATACAGATAATCACGCGCTCTTGCGTACTCGTCCTTCAGCTCGAGAGTCTCAAGCTGCGCATCGTCCACCTCGTCGTCGACATGGAGGTTTGCTCGGACAAGAGTATCGTAATCTAATGAGAATCTGTATTTTCCGTCAATGTAAATGGAAAATCGGTTCTTTCTGTGACGCTGGTTCTTGATATCAGTAATCTTCATATTATAGTACGGACCGATACACAGTCGGTTTGACCGCCAAGAGACCCTCTTCGTGCCGGTAGAAACTGCCCTTCACCCGGCGCTTTTTCTTTGGCAGATCTATTTCCTTCATAGTATATTACGAACACTCAGAAAAGACAGAAGAAAATGAATCGACTCCGTTTATTCTCCGCCTCCGAAAAACCATATTATATTGAAAAATGCTTTTGCTTGACGAAGATTTATGATTATACTATCTTACACGGTAAAATCGGAGCAAAACGATGAAGACGTATACGGCAAAAAAGGGTACGTATCAAAAAGACTGGTACCTCATAGATGCTGAAGATAAAGTCCTTGGCAGGGTTGCAAGCAAGGTGGCGGCCATTCTCAGAGGAAAACAGAAAACGAGCTACACCCCCCATGTCGATATGGGAGACAATGTAATCATAATCAATTCTGAGAAGGTAAGGCTCACCGGAGGAAAGCCGCTTCAGAAGTGCTATTACCGGCACTCCGGATATCCTGGAGGAATAAAGCAGATCGGATTTCTTGAAATGATGAAAAAGGACCCTACTTTTGCCATGCGGAAGGCTGTAAAGGGGATGCTGCCGAAGAACAGGCTCGGCAGACGTCAGCTTCTCCACGTGAAGATCTATGCGGGAGACAAGCACCCCCACGAAGCACAGAAACCCGTAAAGGTAGAAATCTAAGCAATTGGAGGCAGTTAGTGCCAGACAACTGGGTATTTGCGACAGGGAGAAGAAAAACCTCAGTCGCCAGAGTCATGATAAAAAAGGGGAACGGTAGTACTCTCATCAATGATCGACCTCCCGACGAATACTTTCCCTCTAAGAACCAAGTCACTGTCATTAATCAACCTATTGCGGCCTCTGCAAATGAAGGCAAATATGACATGAAGATCACGGTAAAGGGCGGAGGTTATAACGGACAGGCCGGGGCCATCCGTCACGGTATATCCAGGGCTCTCGTGGAAGCGGACCCGGACGCCAAGGACGCTCTCTCAAAGGGCGGATACCTCACCCGTGATGCGAGAATGGTAGAGAGGAAAAAGTCAGGGCAGCCCAAGGCGAGGAAGAAGTTCCAGTTCTCCAAGAGGTGATTCGCCGAAAGCCGGATCACCCGTTTCATCACCTCCTTCAACTACAGCAATTCACAATCAGGCTACATTATTTCGACCACCGGATGTTCCCTCTTATGGGTAGTGATACGGCGGCGTCGAAACGGCTGTTTTGAAGAAAGCAGGGAGCTTCCAGCATGCCTTTTATCACACCACAGGGCCCGTGCTCGGCCGGGCCTTCCGGGCAGTATCTGTACACTGTTATACTCCGCATGATTCCGACTGACGCCAGATACATATTCCCGTGGGGAACTGGATCCCGCCTCTTTAAGGTCCCTGTCGATACTTCAAGAGTCGACATCCCGCCACTGCAGCCGTTCGGTATATCTGCAATCAACGAAGCTGAAACAGACTGACCTGTTGATACGGAAGACTTTTAGTGCGGTTTTCTAAACAATTACATAGCAAGGGGTTTAAATGATGGCTTGGCAGCTGTAACAAATAAAGTGTATGGAGAGAAAAGCGCCAAAAGCCCCGTTACTTACAGTTTGCTGTTGGTCATGAGAAACGGGGATGAGTGCGGTTTTCTCGTAGTTGATTAACGGCTTTGCGGTATTTTAGATAAGTGTATGGAGAGAAAAGCGCCAAAAGCCTCGTTACTTACAGTTTGCTGTTGGTCATAAGAAACGGGGATGAGTGCGGTTTCCTCGTAGTTGATTAACGGCTTTGCGGTATATTATATAAGTGTATGGAGAGAAAAGCGCTAAAAGCCCCGTTACTTACAGGTTGCTGTTGGTCATGAGAAACGGGGATGAGTGCGGTTTTCTCGTAGTTGATTAACAACAGTGCGGTATTTTATATGAGTTTACGGTGAGAAAACCGCTAAACTCTCGATATATCCTATAAGATCCTCATACCTGCCGAAGACCTCTCTGGCGCCTTTCTGAAAAAGCAGATCATAATGTTCTTTTCTTTCTTCCTCGGACATGTCAAGACTGGCGTACACATACCCGATCGGTACCACTCCGGCCCTCTTCGCCGCGGTCATATCATCCGGCATGTCCCCGAGGTAATAGACATCTCCGGTCGTATCCGTTCTGCATTTCTCGATACACGATTCGATGACATACGGGTGAGGCTTGCGGAGGGTTTTTTTTCTACGGGCCTCTTCCATCACGACGTCGTCCTCGGTAACCACGGCCCCGAACATTCGTGATATGCCAAAATTCATGAGTGAGTGGTGCGCTTCGGACTCCGGCCTGCCGGTGGCTATCGCGAGTTTACACAACAGATCCAGCCTCTCGAGCTGTTTCTTCTCCGGTATGAGCGTCTCTCTTTCCATATATCCCCGGTCTTTGTAGAAAATGGGGGCATCACCGTAGGTTTCTTTGAAGAGGCCGGGGCCGAGATACAGCTCCTGAAAAATACGTTTCACAAGGTTTCCGCTTCCCACATCGCCTCTGTTGAAGAGAAACGGCGAGTCCTCCTTCTGCACAGGCCCCTTTTCGGAATAGACGTCTGCCAGGGGGACCTTTCCCAGCCTCGCGAGAGAGGAACAGTCGCAAGACTTTAGGATGGACTTCCCCCTGCTCACCAGGTCCCTGTCGTCATTTATGGCCTTCAGGTTTACGGCCGATTCGACGATCCTATCGTTCTCTGCATCGAAGTAGTTATTCAGGATTGTGTTGAGAACAGTGTAGGTGAGCTCCCAGTCGTTGTTCAGACCGCCGCTCTTCTTGATGGCTGATACATCTTCCGGGGTCACGGCATCAGCGGGAACGCATTCGGCTCCGATGAACCCCCGCAGGTAGTGCTGTACGGTATGCCTCACCACCTCTCTGTAGGATCCGGAAACATCGATAATGACCCCGTCCATGTCCATTATGAGGAGAGATTTTTGGTTCATGCGGTTTCCCTTATATCGATACCTCTTTTCTTCAGGTACTCTTTTGTCTGCGGGACGGTGAATTCCCCGTAGTGAAATATCGAAGCTGCGAGGACCGCCGAAGCGCCGCCGTCCCGGATCGCATCGTAGAGGTGAGACAGCATGCCGCACCCCCCGGATGCAATTACGGGTATTTCCACAAGTGAGCTTATCTTTTGTAACAGCTCCACATCGTACCCGTCTTTTGTGCCGTCCCTGTCCATGCTTGTAATGAGCAGCTCTCCGGCACCGAGATCCTCCGCCTGCTTACACCACGAAAGAGCGTCTATGTCGGTTCTATGACGTCCGCCGGTTATCCAAACTTTGAAGCCGTCCCCCTCCCGCTTGATATCAACTGCCACTACGATACACTGGTTTCCATAGTGAAGGGAGCCTTCTCTTATAAGATCCGGGTTATTAACGGCTGCGGTGTTTATGGAAACCTTGTCCGCACCTGCCTTCAAAAGTCTGCTCATGTCTTCTACCGTACGGATTCCTCCGCCGACTATAAAAGGTATGAAGATCTCATCCGAGACCTTCTCGACAACCTCTATGAGGGTCTCGCGATTGTCCGATGTCGCCGTGATGTCGAGAAACACGAGCTCGTCCGCACCGTCCCTGTCGTACTTCCTCGCCCACTCGACAGGGTCCCCTGCATCTCTTATATTAACGAAGTTGACCCCCTTCACAACCCTTCCGCGGGTTATGTCGAGGCATGGAATGATTCTCTTCTTCAACATAACTTTTCCTG
>DATKZJ010000221.1:0-5111 GCA_035527995.1 Spirochaetota bacterium
TGCCGCTTCATCTCCTCCTCGTCCTCGTAGTCCCTCGGGTCCACCTGCCCCGAGATGTACCCCATCTTATGCCCCGACTGCCGAAACACCCCGAGGTACTTCTCCGCCCCGCGCTTCACTATCTCCTTGTACATCCTCCACCATATCTCGTGCGTGCTCAGACCCGGCTCCCTCCTCTTCTGCTCTATCGCCCACTCACGCCAGAACCCCGGATCGTCCTTCAACACCGCTCCGCTCAAAGGCGGGTTCGTCGTTACCCCAACAAAAAGCTGCTCCATCGGCCTGTCGGATATGTAGTAACGGTCCAGCAGCTCCTCCTCCGCATCACGCTCCGCCAGAGGCTTTGCCTTTATCCGCTCCTTCTTCCAGGTCTCGTATACCAGCGGTGAGGAATCCCACCATATCTCAAGATCTCCGCTCGTCTCGTTGAACCGTTCCATTGAACTCTTCTTCGTCATCTCTCTTCTACCTCCGTTCTATCGTTTTTCGTAAAGTTCTATTATCACGTTGTCCGGCCCCTTGACATAGCAGATCTTAGGACCATTCTCCCTTGTTACCATTGGATCCGAATAGGCTCTATATCCGAGAGTCTTTATCCTCTCATACGCCTCGTCAACAGACGATACTGCAAAGGATATGTGTATGAGGCCGGGATCGTTCTGCCGCTTGTACTCCTGTGGTTTCTGTTCCCTGTCCTTGTACTCGATCAGTTCTATCCTGCATGCTCCCTTCTTGACGACACAGATGTTCAGGACAGCGTTCTCAACCCCGACGACCTCGCTTATTGCATCGCCTTCGTGATACGCGCGGTAGTCGACCGTCATGCCCATGACTTTGGTGTAGAACTCTACCGAACGTTCGATATCTTCAACACTCAGGCCAATATGATTTAGCTCCTGTACCATATCACTCCTCTTGTTTCACCACTGCTCGTTTTCTTTATCGAGGGTTACTTCACAGGAGAGCAACTCCTCGTCATGCTCGCTCCCTTTGTGTACGACGATTCCGTTTGGATGGACTATCATGCTGTTCCCGAAACTGATCTTCTTCATCAGAGTTCCCACAGCGTTTGCCTTTAAGACATATACGTTGTTCTCATATGCACGTGCGATAGGGAGCGCGATATTCTTCTCCCTTTTCATCTTGGACTCGACGAGTCCGTAATAATGAGCGCTGCAAATATATACCGCTTTTACACCTCTCTTCTTGAGGCGTTCGGTTATGTGAGGATTGTTTTGATCTCTGCATATTATCACTCCGATATCGCAGCCTTTATATGAAAAGACAGTCTCCTCACCGCCTGCCCTGAAGTAGTCGTGCTCGTATATCGTAAGCATCTGCTTATGGTATATATATCTTTCCCCTCGGGGAGTCAGAACGACAACACTGTTGTAGAGTATGTCTCCCTCTTTCAGAGGTGTGCCTATTATTGCACATACGTTGCATCGGTCTACACTTTTTTGTATTTCTCTCAGGGCGGCCTCTACTTCTTTGTAATCCACCTTGAGAAAGTCCTCGTAGATATACCCTGTGAGGGCCGTTTCAGGAAAGGCAACCACTTCGATTCCCTCAGAACAGGCCTTTTCAATATATGATAATATTTTTTTCCTGTTTTCGTCTAGTCGACTGGTCAATTTTATCTGTGCAACGGCAAGTTTCATATCTATCCCCAATGCTTTTTTTGGAATCGCGCGAGCCTCTCATAGATACCGCCGTTCATCAGCGTAAGGAAAGCATCTCTATATATCTCGAATCCCTCTTCATACAGCTCGTTGTTTTTCATGTCCGGCTCTATCGTGTCGAGCGGATGCACCATCTCTTCAACCCCCTCCTCCACCGAACCGAAGACGCCGCACCCCGCCGCTCCCAGAATCGTCGCACCGAGGGTTGTACATTCAGAGACGCCGAGACGTTCGACTGTTCTCCCGTAGATATCGGCCTGTATATGGTTCCAGAGATCGGACTTCGAGCCGCCCCCGGAAAGTCTAAGTATATCGAACGGCTTTCCAAGCACCTCCTCCATCGCCATTATCACCATCTTCGTCTCGAAAGACACCCCTTCCAGTATCGCTCTCGCCATGTCCTTCCGATCATGGATGAATGAGAGCCCGATTGTAGCTCCCCTTGCAAAGTCGTGGTAGTTTGGAGTGACCTGTCCCTGGAAGCAGGGATAGAAGAGAAACCCCTTGCTCCCCACAGGGCTCTTCGATGCCTCAAGCGTTATGATATCGTACACATCGAGGCCCAGCTCCTCGGCAGCTCTCCGCTCTGTCCCGGCATACACGTCTCTCCACCACTTCAGCGCGGCCCCTGCTGTAAAGGTGAGCCCCTCCATGTCCCACTTGTTCGGTATGCCGGAACCTCCTATGAGCACTGTTCGCTTCGGGTCCTTCTTTCTCGAGTTTATGTGTGCGACCATCACCATCGCTGTCCCGATTGTGATTTCAGCCATCCCCTCTCGAACGATACCTGCTCCGATCGCAGCGCACTGCTGATCGCCCGCTCCTATGGCTATCGGCATGCCCTCTGCAAGGCCGGTCTCCGACGATGCCTTTTTCGATACCTTCCCCACCTGCCGCGCGGGTGTTCCCATAGGGGGGAGTTTTTCTGTCGAAAACCCGATCCGTTCGCAGAGGTCACTGCTCCAGTCGAGGGAGTCGATGTCCATCATACCGTTCAGTGTAATGGATGCGGGATCTGTACTTAGCTCCTCCGCCCCGAGCTTATAGAGGAAGTACTCCTGTCCGTTGAGGATCTTGAAGGTACGATCGTACAGCTCATTTGAATTATCTATATACCATTTAATCTTCGAAAACGACCACATACTCGAGATAGGAACGCCAGTAATCCTGTGGTACAGCTCGTCCCCGATCTCCTTTTTAATCCACAAAAGCTCCCTGTCGGCGCGTGCATCCGACCAGATGATCGAGTTCATGAGCGGATTGATGTTTTTATCAACAGGTACGAACGTTCCCCGCTGGCTCGATATCCCGAGCGCCCGAATCAGTTTCGGATCGACGTTCGTTTTTGCCAACACCTCCCTCGTGGTTTCGCAGATCTTCTCCCACATCAGTACGACATCCTGCTCGACCCATCCCGGATGTGGAAAGACGCACGGATACTCCCTGTAGGCCATGCCGACGATCCTTCCCTCTGTGTTGGTGATGAGCGCCTTTACACCGGTGGTGCCGATATCAAGACCTGCGAGGTATAAACTGCCGTTCATGTGATTCTCCTCCTATGGTTTCCTGTGCCCACCCTGCTATCTCTCCGGTAGCTCGATCGTGTGGAGCTCGCTCACCATATCAAATATCTGGTACAGGGGGCCGTTCAGTATCTGTTCCCGCAGCTTGTGTATCTTCGTGTATATTTCATTGTTCTCTGGATTCGGATCGAACTGGTCCTTGATCTTGATCCACTCGTTTACGGTCTTGCGGATATCACTGATGTCCCCGACACCGTATGCCGCCAGTATCGCGTTCCCCAGCACAGCCCCCTCCGTGCGTTCAAGTGTTACGTAGGGTGCGTTGAGAACATCCGCCTTTATCCGGTTCCAGAATGCTCCTTTGCTCCCGCCGCCTGTACCAACGATCTTCATGAGATCGATTCCCACGCTCCTCAGTATGTTCACATACCCGAGGTATTCAAAGGCGATAGACTCGAGGATCGATCGCCAGAGCGTCCCTGCGTTGTTTGAGCCGTAGAGGCCGAGCCATGCAGCAGACGCATTCGGCCACGCAGGAGAGCTCCTTCCCTGAAGAAATGGAAAGAAAAGCGAAAACTCTGCGCCGATAGGGGTCAGCTCTGCGATCTTGTTCATCTGTTCGTAAAAATCTTCGTCACCCTTCTGCTGGAGCACCTCATCCCTGAACCAGCGCAGGCTCAAACCGCCTGCAGGTATGAAGCTCCAGTACATATACTGATCGTCCAGCGTGGCCATGGCGTTTATGATGACCTTCTTATCGGTCACTTCACGCTTGAAGTCAGGCACCGCAAATGTAAAGATGGAAGCGGTGCCGGCAACATCGGAGCACATACCGGTCTCTACTACACCGGAACCAAGGTTCGACTGCATTATGTCACCTGCTCCTGCAACGAGAGGAATTCCTTCCCGCAACCCGACTTTTTTTGCTTCCTCTCCTGTGAGTGTTCCGACAACGTCCCACGGGCTCTTCGCCTGCGGGAGGATCTCGTATGGGATCTCGAGTATCTCCATCTGACGGGGAGACCAGTCCCTGCGGTGAGCATCAAACCCTATCACCCATCCGGACATGTGTGCCCAATCTATAAAGGCGTCTTTTGCCTTGAGGCCCCCCAGCTTTCCCATCACATAATGGGCGGCGGAAACCACCTTCTTCGTGCGCTTTAAAAAACTTCTGTCATTCTTGATCAGCCATTTAACGATCATGGGAGGCATGTACGCCCCGATGTCTGCATTCCCGCTCTCATCCGCCCACAGAGGATCGAGCTTTTCTGTGGTGTACCTCACCTCCTCCTTCGCTCTCCCGTCGAGGTATGGGTAGTAGAACCCTACCGCGTTCCAACTCTCGTCTATTGGCAGAAAACCGCAGATAATACCGCTGCATGCTATCCCCTTCACGTACCCCGGTTCGATCTTACTCTTTTGTACACACTCCAGTATACCTTCAGTGACGACACGGTAGAACTGATCGGGCTCCATCTCCGCCCATCCAGGTTTCGGGTACTTGATCTCGTGCGGCCTGTACGCCTCTGCAATGAGAGTCGAATCGTCTGCATAGATTGCAACCTTTGTACCCATTGTCCCGCAGTCGTACCCTATGTAGTACTTAGCCATATTCCCTCCTCTATCCATACGATTATTTACGCGTTAACGCACACTATTTTTCACAGAGCAGATCCCACTCCAGGTGCCCTCGATACAGGGCAGCCTGAAGGATGAACTCCCCTACCCCAGGAGACTCTTTCCGGTATCACCATCGAAGATGTGGATATGTTCGAACTTGATCTTCATCCATATCGGCTCATCGATGTCGGCCTTATATCCGATCACCGTCTTGGCCTTTACCATGTTCTCGCCGATCATGATATCGATTATTACATCCTCACCGAGCGGCTCTGTGATATAGATC
>DATKZJ010000222.1:0-25767 GCA_035527995.1 Spirochaetota bacterium
ACATTTACAGCAGTAAAGCAGGAGGATCTGGTGAAAGTGGATAAAGTAAAGAAGACAGACGAAGAGTGGAAAAAGAAACTCACGCCAGAGCAGTATCGTATCACGAGGGAGAAAGGGACGGAGCGGCCCTTTACAGGAAAATACCACGACAACAAGAAGGAGGGCATCTACCGCTGTGTGGCTTGCGGTACGGAACTGTTCAGCTCTGATGCGAAGTTCGAGTCAGGGACCGGGTGGCCTTCGTTTTACGAGCCCGTCTCGGAGCACAACGTCGTTACCGAAGAGGACACGAGCCACAACATGCGGAGAGTCGAAGTGCTCTGCGCGCGCTGCGACGCTCACCTCGGGCATGTCTTTGAGGACGGTCCGCGTCCGCCAGGCAAGCGGTACTGCATCAACTCCGCGGCCCTGGAGTTTGAAAAGAAGTAGTACGGTGACACGGACGATTTATTCTCTCCGGTTCGTAATCGTTTGGGACCTTCGCACGAAGGTAAAACCTGTCGAGACCCGATACGGCACTCTTCTGCGCAGTACGGTTTCATGACTTTGTCCGCTCGGAGAGCGGACCCTACATGGGATATTTTGTCGCATATTAAATATTTATAAGCAGTCATATATATATCGATCTGTAATGCTTTTAGCGGGAACCGAGCAGACCTGTTAAGTAAGCGGGCTCGCTCCGAGCAAGCCTGCATGGTATACAGTGACCTATTATATTATCGTGATTATGGAGATGCCCGCCTCGTACACGTCGTGTTGTGAGGCGTTCCTGTAATTATCGAAAGATAATACGGTTCCGGACAGGACGTTTCTTAGAAGGAAACCGAAAGGACCTGTTCGCCGGGTCGGCCAGCTTCCCGAGCGTGCCAACACGGTATATTTTATCGCGTATCAGATATTTACTAAAAATCATATGTACATGTGTCCGATTACCTTCGGACAGGACTGCACAGTACTCGGAAACTGCTCGTAAATCGATATCACAGTGCCGCTATACCTCATTCTTCACATGGGAACGGACTTTATAGCGTTTTTCTCACCGTGTACGTATATAGAAAAATGCCCCATCATGGTTTATGGCTCTGCTGTCAGGCAACCGGTGAAAAAACCGCATCAATCCAGATAGCCGTCATCACCCGTGTCCGTCGCCGCATTCGAGTTGAGCGCCTGTGAAGCGCCCCAGCTCACACCGCCGTTTACGGACCGGGAGAAGAAGATGTCTAGGTCCGTACCTGCGACGTTGAGATCTTCGTTGGACAGCCACACAGCGGTCCAGCCTTCTGCGCCGCTCGGTAAAAGTATTGGACGGATATCGAGGCCTGTCCATTTATTAGTGCCCGTGACCTGTGCGGCATTCGAGTTGAGGGCCTGCGGAGTGCTCCAGCTTGCGCCGCCGTTCGTAGACCGTGCATAGCGGATATCGGTATCAGTGGCCCCGTCAAAGTAGTTCCAGGCCGCGATCCATGTCCCGTCACCGTCTGTCATGAGAACAGGGTGCCAATCATCATCAGTTGTCTCGTCCGTGGTTGCGTTGGAGTTGAGCAGCTGTGATTCGCCCCATGTCGCGCTGTTGTCAATCGACCGCGAGAAGAATATGTCATTGTCCGCACCGGCCCCGTCGAGGTCTTCGTTGGAAAACCACGCCGTCACCCATGTGCCGTTTCCGTCCGTCATAACAACCGGACGTTCATCGCTATCCGTATTGGCAGAGCCCAGGACCTGAGAGGCGCTCCAGGAGGCGCCGTTGTCCGTGGAACGGGAGAAGAAAATATCCCTGTCTATACCGGAGTCGTTGAAAATTTCCATCGAGCGCCACACCGTTACCCATGTGCCGCTGCCGTCCGTCATCACAGAAGGTAACCTATCCTCGCCCGTGCCCGAAGTCGCATTGGAGTCGAGAAGGTGGGGGCCGCTCCATGTTACGCCGTCGTCCGTGGACCGGGAGAACAGGATGTCAAGGTCCGTACCCGCGTAATCGATATCGGCAGAGGAGTACCACGCAGCTACCCACGTGCCGTTTCCGTCCGTCATTGTCCCAGGAAAATAATCCCAGGCAGTCTCGTCAGAGGCGGCGTTGGAGTTGAGGACCTTCACCGCGCTCCATGAGGCACCCCCGTCCGTTGACCTCGAGAAGAAGATGTCTAGATCGGTACCCGCTCCGTCGAGGTCTTCGTTTGAGTTCCACACCACGACAATCGTCGTGGAAGAACCGCCGCCTGTGTTGCATGAAGAAAGAAGTATCAAAGACATCATTACCGGCAGAAGCACCCATGTCCATTTCAATACGGACATAGGCCTCCCTTGATATCGATTCCCCATGTTGCCCTCCTTAGTATTCTATGTTTTCTTACATGTCAGCCCGGAAAGGCAACATGAATTTTATCAATATAAAATATTACAATTTACCAAAATATACAATAAATAATTAAAAATCAATTAATATAAAATAGCATATTAAAGCTAATTCTATACTTATTGGACTTTTATAAGGACAGTATGTAGAACTGAATGCAGATGAATGATAATGTAGAAGATGTACGTGCTGGTAATCGGGGGGAGTATGTTATATGCTTTTCTTTATCATAGCAGGCCGATACGGTTTTACGCCGGCAGGATAAAGGCTTCTCATAACTGTTGAAAAAAATATGCAAAGGGAGTACCATCAAGATAAACGGGGGTTAGTGCGAAATGATACGTTCTTCGATCTTTCCGGGCAGGTACATACAGGGTGAGGGCGCGTTAAAGGTTCTCGGCGAGGAGCTGAAGCGGTTCGGAGGCAACGCTCTTCTTCTTCTCACACCCTATATGCACGATAATATGCGAGGCGAAGTGGAGAAGGCCGCAGGGGGGAGCGTGTCGTTCAGGGTGGAGCGCTTCAGGGGGGAGTGTTCGGACGAGGAGGTCGAGAGGGTAACCGGGATCGCAAAGGAAAGCGGAGCGGAGATAGTCGTCGGTATCGGGGGAGGAAAGACGATCGATACGGCAAAGATAACGGCGTATAACATCAAATCTCCAGTGGCGGTCGTGCCGTCAATCGCATCCACAGATGCGCCGTGCAGCGCGAACTCTGTTATCTATACCGAGACCGGAGAGTTCAAACGGTACTTCATGCTCCCGAAAAATCCCGACATAGTGCTCGTCGATACCGGTATTATCGCCCGGGCACCGGTACGCTTTCTCGTTTCCGGCATGGGAGACGCGCTGTCGACCCGTTTCGAGGCCCAAGCTTGCGCAAAGAAATATGCGGATAACCTCACTGGCTACAAGGGCACCTTCACCGCCTACAGGCTCGCCGATCTCTGCTACGATATCCTTATTGAATACGGCCTGATTGCAAAGCAGTCGTGCGAGTGTGATGTTGTTACAGAGGCGCTCGACCACGTGACTGAGGCGAATACGCTTCTCAGCGGACTCGGGTTCGAGAGCGGAGGCCTTGCGGCAGCTCACGCACTACACAACGGCCTTACAGTAGCCCCGGAAACACACGAGTATTATCACGGAGAGAAGGTCGCGTTCGGTACGCTCGTATCGCTGTTCCTTACTGATAAGCCGTCGGCCGTTATCGAAGAGGTGTACGGTTTCTGTTCTTCCGTCGGCCTCCCTTTGTGTCTGGGCGACATCGGGCTCGGGGATTTACAGGACGCGGACCTGTTCGCTGTCGCAGAAGGCTCGTGCAGGGAGGAGGAGACGATATACAACGAACCGATTCCCGTAACGCCGCGGGGTGTTTTCGGGGCGATGAAGGAAGCGGACAGATATGGGAAACATCTCAAGGCGCAACAGTAACCGCATAATGCAGAAAACAGGAGGGATTCATCATGAGAAGGGTATTTTTTTTAATAGCCTCTCTTCTCGTACTGACCCTGGCAGCGAACACAGTATGCGCAAAAGATAAAAAAAAGGAGGGTAAGCCTGTGGACCTTACAGTAGAAAGCAGTGCATTTCAGCACGGAGGGATGATCCCGGTTAAATATACATGCGACGGTACTGATGTCTCTCCTCCAATCACTTGGACGGATGGGCCTGAAGGCACGAAGAGCTACGCAATAATCTGCGACGATCCCGATGCACCTGTGGGGACGTGGGTGCACTGGGTGATCTACGATATTCCACCGGATGTCAGCTCTCTTCCTGAGGCGGTGCCGTCGAAAAAGGCCCTCGATAACGGGGCCGATCATGGAACGAACGACTTCAAGCGGTACGGGTACGGCGGACCGTGCCCTCCCGGTGGGACGCACCGCTACTTTTTTAAGGTGTATGCCCTCGATGCTTTGATCGGAAAAGGGCCGGGGCTGAAGAAGAAGGAGCTTTTAAGGCTTATGGAGGGGCACATCGTCGCGAAAGGTGAGCTGATAGGGAAATACAGCAGAAGGTAGTCCTCAACGGGTAAAAAAACCGTAGGAGCAGTTTAGTCCAGGGTTCTTAACCATAACTACCACATGGATCCATACGTCGTGTTCTTGTCCGTTTTAAACGCGACATTAATACACCGAGAAGATTCTCGGTTCAGTAAGCACTCTTCGATGACGTGGAATGGCGACGCAAACCCATTTCTTTAAACGCTGCAGATGGATTGTAAACTGTATTAAGCGGCTAAGCGTAAGTTTTCGGTCTTTTTAGTAGATCCCGTAATGGCTTTTTATTTCGGTGGAACGAAAGGAGATTTTTAACCGGAAGAGGTTTTATGCGCCCCGCCTTTTCACTTCTACGAAGTGAAAGGAGATTTGTAATTGGCAACGGTTTTAACAAGCTAAGCTGCAGTTTTACATCGCAGATGTGAAGCTGCTAAGTTTTTTCGCTTCTATGAAGCGAAAAAACACAATTCCTTCTTGACGCTCACCCTGTTTTCTTTTATAATTGGCTGTCAAATGCATAAAGCAAGAATACCAGCAGCCAGGTCGAATGCGATGGAAACTTTCTCCGTTTCGTGGAGAAAGTTTTTTTTTATGGTTTTTGGTTCATGTGCCATGACACATGCATGTCTTTAGAATCGGGCAGGCGAGATCAATGTGAGGACTATTGTGTATGGAGCATGAGAGGGCAATCGAGCTTTTAAGATCTTCAGGAGCGCTTCTCGGAGGGCATTTTCTGCTCACTTCCGGGAACCACTCCGGGAGGTATATTCAGTGCGCCGCTCTTCTGTCGCGCCCTGAAATCGCGGTCGAATTTATGGAGGAGATCGCAGAACAGTTCAAGGGGGACAAAGTGGAAACGGTCGTCGCGCCTGCAGTCGGCGGTATCATCGTAGCTTATGAAGTTGCGAGGCTCCTTGGCGCGCGGGCCCTTTTTTTCGAACGGGTTGAAGGCAAAATGACATTGAGAAGGGGCTTTCATATCAGCGAGGGCGAGCGGGTCCTCATTGTCGAAGACGTGATCACAACGGGCGGTTCTGTGCTCGAGGTTCGGGACACGGTAGAGGTGAGGGGGGGGACAGTTGCCGGGTTGGCTTCAATAGTGAACCGGTCCGGGGGAAGATTCGAACCGGGAGTGTCATACTACTACTGTATTAAGATGGAAATCCCCATCTACTCTCCTGAGAGCTGTCCGTTCTGTAAAACAGGTTCTCCGGTAGTGAAACCGGGTTCGAGAGGGTTGAAATAAGTAATATTACAATAAGGTGACAAGGCCATGAATTTCAAATCTCAGAGCATTATATCCATCAGAGATATGGACAAGGAAGCACTGCTCAAGATCATCCATGCTGCACAAGAGGTGAAGGAGGGCGGGCACAAGGGTTGCCTCAAGGGAAAGGTCGTCTCCACCCTCTTTTTCGAGCCGAGCACGAGAACGAGGTTCTCGTTCGAATCCGCCATGAAATATATGGGCGGTGATGTGATAGGGTTTGCCGGTACGCAGTACACTTCTGTGACCAAGGGTGAGTCGCTTATTGATACGATAAAGACGATATCCGGGTACTGCGATGTAATAGTAATCAGGCACCCGATCGAGGGGGCTGCACGGCTCGCCTCCGAGGTCGCCAGCGTTCCCGTAATCAATGCGGGAGACGGGGCCAACCAGCACCCCACGCAGACATTCCTCGATATCTTTACAATGTGCGAGATCTTCAGTGATCTGTCGAAACTAAAGGTCGGATTTTTAGGTGATCTCAAGTACGGGCGTACGGTCCACTCCCTTGCATACGCTCTCGCGCTGTTCAAGGCGCCGCTCTGGTTTATTGCTCCTGAGATCCTCTCCATGCCGGACTATCTCGTCGAAGAGGTCAGGGAGATGGGATCCGAGACCCGCGAGTGCGAAAGCCTCGAGGATATGGAGGAGCCCCCGGACATACTCTACGTTACGAGGATCCAGAAGGAGAGGTTCGGGGACCTGCAGGAGTACGAGAGGGTCGCAGGGACCTACAGAGTGACCCCAAAAACGGTCGAGACTCTGGGCGGAAACATCAAAATCATGCACCCGCTACCAAGGGTGGATGAGATTGCCCCCGAGGTTGACAGGATGGAAAACGCGATATACTTCAAACAGGCGCACAACGGGATTCCGGTACGGCAGGCAATCCTGGGGCTCGTTACAGGGATGATAAAGTAGCCCGGTGTAAAAGACACGCTTTATGGGCAGTACAGGCAGACTCTTTAACAGATCAAAGGAGTACGGCGATGAAAGCATACAAGGTCTATGCGATCAATGACGGTACTGTGATAGACCACATACCAGCCACAAAGGCGCTGAAGGTAATCGACATACTGGGACTCGAGAACGAGGGAATCCTCACGATCGGCATAGGTTTTTCGAGCGAGAAAATGGGGAAAAAGGACATCATCAAGATCGAGAACAAGTACCTCAAGAAGGAGGAGACGGACAAGATATCCCTCTTAGCGCCCGGCGCAACGATTAACATCATAAAAGACGGGAAGCTTAAGGAGAAGCGCAGGATAGAGCGGCCCGACGAGTACATTAATATCGTAAAGTGCCGAAATCCGAACTGCATCACACAGCACTCTAACATCAAGACGAAGTTCAGAGTCGTCAAAAACTCCCCCCTCACGCTCCGGTGCCACTTCTGCGAGCGCAGCATTGAAGCGGGAGAAGTCGATATCCTATGAAAGAATCGGTACGGTTTTTGAACACGGATCTTGAAAACCGATCGGTTCTCGCGTCAGGAATTCTCGGTGTGACGGTATCTTCTTTGAGAAGGATGCACGCCGAAGGTGCGGGGCTAGTCACGACGAAGTCCGTGGGACCTGAGCCGAGAAAGGGCCATCCCGGCCCCGTGATTTTCGACTGGGGAGAGGGGCTTGTTAATGCGGTGGGCCTCTCAAATCCCGGCATAGATGAGTTTTTGACACAGTACGGCAGCAGCTCCGTAGACTTTCCGGTGGCTGTATCGATATTCGGCAAGAGGGAAGACGACTTCGAGTCCATCGCGGCGAAGCTAGAAATGCTCTCCTGCTCTTTTATCGAGATTAACATATCATGTCCCAATGTACTCGACGAGTACGGGCTCCCATTCTCCTTTTCTCCGGAAATCACGGGCAGGATCACAGGGAGCGTAAAAGAGACATCTTCGAGACCGGTCATAGTGAAGCTCAGCCCGAACACCCCGAGAATCGCGGATGTCGCCAAATCCGCCGAAGCTTCGGGTGCGGACGCCCTCTGTATAATGAATACGGTAGGCCCCGGTATGGTCATCGATATTCATACAGGGGTCCCGGTCCTGGGTAACAGGGCGGGGGGCGTTTCAGGCGGTGCCGTACTGCCCGTCACAGTGAGGAATGTTCACGAGATCTTCAAAGAGATATCCATTCCTATTATCGGGACAGGAGGTATATCGACCTGGGAGGGTGCAGTACAGGTGATGATGGCGGGAGCGTCACTGTACGGAGTAGGAAGCGCGGTCTATACCCGCGGGATCGGCGTTTTCAGGGAGATAGAACAAGGAGTACAGGAGTTTATAGCAGCAAACCGGTTCGGGAGCTCGGAGGAGATCATCGGGCTCTCCCACAAGACGAGGCCGATCTCCTTCTATAACAGAGTTCGCTCTGAAAGAGCGCGCTTCGACAGAGCCGAATCGACCGGTACCCGGTGTAAAAAACAGCGGTTGGACCTTCCTGAGTTTACCGTGCGCCCGGTGGACAGGACAGAACAGACTGAAAGGGGAACTGTAAAAACCGTCTTCTTCGAGATGCATGAAAACGCGAAAAAGCCGGTTCCAGGGCAGTTCTACATGCTCTGGATCCCGGGATTGGACCAGAAACCGTACTCTGTGTCCTACTGCGAAAAGAACACCCTGGGGTTCTCCTTTATAAAGAGAGGCGGGTTTTCAGAGCGGCTGTTCAGTATAGAGCGGGGATTTCCCGTCGGGCTTCTGGGACCACTCGGAAGGGGCTTTTTCGAAAGGGAGCCCGACAGGGGGAAGAAGCGGTACCTACTTGCAGGGGGCGGCATTGGGACGGCTCCCCTTATCTTTGCGGCAATGAAGCTGAAAAAAATGGGCAAGGAGACCTGTATCATAGCTGGAGGAAAGGACCGGGAGGCGGTGACCTGGATAGAGCCGCTTTTAGGTACTCCGGGCATAGAGGTCATCTGCACTACGGAAGACGGCTCCATCGGGAAAAGGGGGATGGTCACCGAACACCTTCCTGAGCTGATAGACAGGACAAAGCCGGAATTCGCACTTCTCTGCGGACCGGAACTGTTCATGCAAAAGGCCATAGAAATACTGACAGAAAAAGGGGTACCGGGAGAAGCCGGGCTCGAGCGGATGATGAAATGCGGGATAGGTCTCTGCGGGAGCTGCTCTCTGGACCCTACCGGAGACAGGGTGTGTGTCGAAGGGCCGGTATTTTCTTTTTCGGAGGTCGGCAGGCTGGGTGAGTTCGGGAAGTACAGAAGGGACTCGAGCGGTTCTGTTGAACGGTTGTGAGGCGCGCTGCATGCTTATCATATCCCATGTAAAAGTACCGGACGGTGATGGATGGGGAGAACGTGACGTCCTAATCGATAGGGGACGGTATAAAAGAATCTGCAGGCCTGGGAGCGCTGTGCCTCCCCCCGGCTCGGAGACGCTGGAAGGTGAGGGAATGTACCTCGTTCCCGGGGCCGTTGACCCGCACGTGCACGTCCGGGAGCCGGGATACCATTACAAAGAGGACTGGGAAACCTGCTCGAAAGCGGCGTTGAAAGGCGGGGTCTGCGCGATTTTCGACATGCCTAACAACAAAGATCCGGTCGTTGAGTACGCGCAGCTCGTTAACAAAAAGAGGATTGCGCTCGAGAAGAGCCTCGTTAACTTCGGGCTGTACGTCGCGCTTACCGATGACAACATCGATGCAGTAGAGGAGGAGAAGGTACAGGGTGTTGTGAGCGGGGTAAAGGTATACCTTGCAAAAACCACGGGCGGTCTCCTTGTACGATCGGATAGGGCACTCCTCGATGTTTTCGGCCAGCCCAAGGCGGTGCTCGTTCATACGGGAGGGTCTGAAGGGCTCGATAGGGTACTTTTTTACTACGGGAAGGCGAAAAGAAAATATCCATCGATCCCTGTACTGTATATCTGCCATGTGAGCACGTCAGAGGAGGTCGCGCTCATAGAAAGAGGAAAACGAGAGTTTCACGACCTCTATGCTGAAGCGACCCCTCACCACCTGTTCCTCCACAGAAAGAACTATACGGACTACGGCTCGGTTTTACCGAACCTCGCCGGCCCGGAGGATGCAAAACTTCTCCGGCAGGCTGTGGAACGAGGGGTGATCGATATCATGGGAACGGACCATGCCCCTCACACTGTCGAAGAGAAAAGCTCCGAAGAGCCTCCGTCCGGCTTCCCCGGTCTTGAGACGGCGCTCCCTCTTCTGTTTACCTCATACCTCGACGGGTCTCTTTCCCTTGGGAGTTTCGTCCGGTTTACTTCCTCACGGGCGCGACTGCTTTTCCGGATGGGAGGGGCAGCGGTGGAGGAAACAAATGCGGCGGACTGTGTGCTTCTCGAAACCGGAGATTTCCGAATCGGAGCGGATGGTTACGAGACAAAATGCCGGTGGTCTCCCTTTCACGGCCGGAAGGTAAAAGCCCGTGTCGCGGCGACGGTAATGAACGGGCGTATCGCATACCGCCCGGGTTCGTTTTCGAAGACAGAGACCCGGCTCATAACAGCATAGGATGATAAAGAGGTGCTATGGACGATTTTAGAGAGAAACTCATACGAGCTGAAGCCGAAAAGGGAACGATGCTGTGCTTCGGGATGGACCCTGTTATCGAACGGATGCAGATCGATTCTTCCAAATCCCTCTCGGACGAGATAACCGGCTACTTTTGTGCTGTTCTCAACGCTATTAAGGACAAAATATCCGCGGTGAAGCCGAATGTTGCGTATTACCTCCAGTACGGAGGCGATGGACTGAAGGCCCTTGTTGCGCTGGTGAAGAGGGCCCAGGAGATCGGACTTCCAGTCATCGTGGATGCGAAGCTCGGAGATATAGGAAGGACTTCAAAAGCGTATGCGAAATATGTCTTCGAGGTGTTAGGGGGAGACGCGGTGACCCTCAATCCCTATATGGGCGAGGACGCGCTCGAACCGTTCTTTTCGTACAAAAAAAAGGGTTTCTTTGTGCTTGCCCTTACCTCGAACCCGGGAGCTGGTGTCGTGCAGCTCTCCTCTCTCGCTTCCGGGGAGAAGCTCTACACGCATGTGATCCGGCTTATATGCGGCTGGAACCGGACGCTTCGGTCCGTTGGAGCGGTCGTCGGTGCGACCAAACAGGAGTTTGAGCGGTGTGTTCGCCAGATAAACGAGGAAGGGGTACAGGTCCCGCTTCTCATTCCCGGTGTCGGGGCCCAGGGAGCAAGTTACATGAGGACAGAGGAAATATTAAAAGAGCATGGATACGAAAGGGGTATCGTGAGGATAAATGCATCGTCATCCATTGCATATGCACATGAGAGATTCCCGTACAAGAGCCCGGAAGAGGCCGCTCTGCTCGCATGCGAGGAGATTCTGAAAGGATAGGGATCATACCTGTTCCGTCAGTTTCTTCAGCTCGCGGGAGTGATGGTAGAGCTCCTCGAGATCCATGCTTTTGATATAGACTATCCCGCGAGTTGCCCTGATGAGTGCGCTCTCGTGCTCGTAGAAGAACCCTCTCCCGAGACAGGTCTTCAAGGTTTGGTACTGCGCCACCTGTATCTTGCGGGCGAGCTCTGAGAACGGGCCGTCATGCTCGTAGGAAGGAAAGGAAGCGGCCTTCTGCGTCAGAAACGAGTTTCTGAAGGCATTGTCCTGAAGAGCAAACATATTGAGTGAAACAGGAATAGCGATGTCCGCCTCACTCGGGTGAAAACGGTACCACACGTTGCGGTACCCCCATATCTTGATGTCACCTCTCCCCGTTTCTTCTTCATACTTCTTGAGGGCTGCTGTCAGGACCTGCAGGACCTTGTAGTGGGTATCCGGGCCGCTCGCTTCGGGATCGAGGGCGACGGTGACCACGTCGGGTTTGATCTTCCTCAGGAGCTCGAGTGCAGGGAGCACATCCCGCTTGGGATCAGGCTCCTCTGTAAAGATGTCTCCGGTATAGAACCCGAGCCTGAGGTGGAATATCGAATCCGTGTGCCACCCGAAGTAGCTCCAGAGGCAGTCGGCCTCCCACTCCCTGCACATCCCTTTTAATCTCTGGATATGGGGAGAGTCTTTCTTTCCCGGGTACTGGGTAGTAAAGTAGTTGATGAGCTCATCGATTCGATATTTGAGCTGTTCTGTATCCGCCTTCTCGTAGAGTGAGATGAGGTTTCTGAGGAATCTCCGTAGAAGCCCTTCTTCTCTCATTGCCTTGGAATCTGCGGCAACCCCGTCCAGATATTGGAGAACGTCCCTGTTTTTATACGCCATATTGTCGGGTTCGAAATACCCCTCTTCAAGAAGGTCGTGAAACGCGTTGCGGGCCATGTGCTCTCGCAGCTTCTGGAGCCAAACGAGCATAAACTCATTTGTAACAGCGGTAAACCCGCTTGTGAAAGTGGCAAAGTAGTGCCGTGTCGAATGGTTCCTGATGTGCCGTACCACACCGGGAAGGTAACCTAGCATAATATCGTCATGGTGCGGTTCGGTATGGAGAAAGGTTACATCGTTCAGGACTTCCGAGCCCTTCTTTATCTTTTGTTTCAGGGAGCCTATTACTTTCGATGTAAGGAGGTCAATGCTGTCCCGGGTCTTTTCGAGCAGGATTTTCCCGAGCGGATCGGCTTTTATGTCCTGCAATGAGAGTTCTTCGATCGGCTTTTTTTTATCGCATGCAATATTGACCAGGATGCTGTCCCGGACTTGGCCAGTTATTCCGGAGAGGCGCTGGATCTCGATTGCTTCACGTCGCAAGAGGAGCTTCGACGCTCCCCTGGTGAGGTAGTATCGTGAATTCACAAGCTGCTGAAGAATTGTCGCGGGGTAGTGTATATGCAGGGGGCTCTGGGCGGATTCTGCGACAATCTTCGCCTTAGCTTCTCCCGCGGCTATGATGATTGCAACACACGAGGGATTAAATACTATCGTTGCGAGGCCGATCGTGATAACGAGCCTCTTTCTTGCCGTCTCGATCCCCCCAAGGTCCTGTGCTGTTGCCGCCTGGGTCTCGTAGTTCGTCCTGGTGAGTCTCGTGGTGGAAAAGAGGTCCGATCCGCGTATGTTGAACCCGACATGGCCGTCAGGGCCTATCCCCCCGAGAAAGAACCCTATTCCTCCCATCTCTCGTATCTTGTGCTCGTATTCGGAACACCATTGATCTATATTTTCGAGCACTGTTTTTTTCAGTTCCTCTTTTTTATTTTTTGCCTTCCTCTGTCTGAGGTTGAGGTCCACCTCTTCGTCCGGCCACACTTCATCGAGTGAGGTCCCCTTCGGCAGGCCGATCCTGTTGCAGTTGATGAGAAGAGCCTTTTCAGGGTCGAGGCCGAATCCGCGGATGTAGAACTCTTTCACATAGTAGTAGAAGCTGTTGTGGTAGTTCGGGTTGATTGGATAGAACTCATCAATCTGTACAAACCGCAGGCTCTTCATGTCCGGAGGTCTTGCTAGGTCTACTCCGCCGGCTTCGAGCTCCTGCTGAACGTCTTTGTTCTTCCAGCCTTCGAGGTACCGCTGCACCTCTTTGATGAAATACTCCGGAGTCTTGCCGGTCGGCAGGCTGATCAAGCCTCCGGGGTTGTTCTGCACCCATTCGAGAAATCTCAGGGCTGCGAGCCTTCCAAGCATCGGAAAGCTGTCAACCATGATGATGCCCACCTTCTCCTCAGGCCCGTACATGAGCTCCATGTTCGAGCGCTTTAGTGCCGTTTTTTCTACTAATGAATCCATGGGGGCTACCGAAAGGTGGTTTTTAAAATAGTAGCAGAGCAGCGTTCCATTAGCAAGATATTATTAAACGTTATTGTTTTTCTTTTTTCTTCACTCAGTTGAAAGTCGGTATGGAAATATTTCAGATCTTGTATTATTATGATCAGGGTAGCTCCTGGTAATTGAATCGTCGAAAAGGGGTTTTATACCGATGGCATGAAATAGGCAGGTGTCTGGTGAATCCCCTTAATTATTGACGCATGATTTACCAGCAACCAAAAATCTTTAGTGATAATACAGGAACAGGCAGTTATGAAGCGATACAGGTGGCAGATAATATTCGGGTTCACTCTCGTCATCCTCTCTGCGGCGATCTATGTGATTCACTACTTTTTTTTCAGGGACGCCCATCACATATTCATCTACCTTGTGGGAGATATCGCGTTCGTGCCTATTGAGGTCCTGCTCGTCACGCTCATCATCCACAGGATGCTTCGGACGAGAGAGCAGAGGGCGATGCTCAAGAAGCTCAATATGGTGATAGGGGCGTTTTTCAGCGAGGTCGGCCAGGACCTCTTGAAGCTTTTTGTGCAGTACGACCCGAACAGCGATGAGCTGTGTAACCGGCTCCTCGTGTCTGGGGAGTGGAGCCGCAGCGACTTCCTCGCTGTGAAAAGCCGGGTCATGGATCAGAATATCGTTGTCGATCCGAAGAAGACGGACCTCGAAGGGCTTCGGGGTTTTCTCAGGGAGAAGCGTGGGTTTCTTCTGAACCTGCTTCAAAACCCGAACCTTCTCGAACACGAGTCGTTCACACAACTGTTGTGGGCTGTTTTCCATCTTACAGAGGAGCTCGTCTGCAGAAAGAACATAAAAAAGAGTATCTCGACCGACCTCGATCACCTCAGGGGCGACATCAGGAGGGCGTACGGACTCATCATCACCGAGTGGCTGCAGTACATGGAACATCTGAAAGAGGATTATCCCTATCTCTTTTCCCTGGCAGTTAGAACGAACCCCTTCGATCCTGCAGCTTCGGTCCAGGTCGGGTAGGGGGTATCGTAATGCAAAGGCCGAGCAAGCCATTTCGGAAAGGCACCGGCATCATAAAGAGGAACAAAAGCTGTTTCCCTGCGGGGGTTTTCCATGACATGGGCGGATACCCCGTACATATGCCGCCTGTCAAGCGCAGTAAGGGGCCGTACCTCTACGACTATGACGAGAACAGGTATGTCGATTTCGACCTTTCATGTGGATCTCTTCTCCTCGGACATGCTCCTGCGGTGCTGTGCTCAACGGTGAAGAGCTGGCTTGGCAGGGGATACGCGAGCGGCTATCCTGTCGTTTCCCATGAAATGCTCTCAGGCGGAATGCGACAGGCGTTGAAGTGCGGTGAGAAAGGTGGAAGCTGGCTCTTCTATAACTCGCCTTTCGAGGCGGGAGGTGCGGCGGCCTACCTCCTGAAAAGATACTGGAAGAGGGACAGGGGATTACGGCTTTCAAGCCCCGGCCTCCTCATGAGGCTATCGCCGTTTTCCGGCATCAATGAGCGGCTCCTTATTACAGAGGAGATTAACGATTCATCTTTCCTGAACACGGATTTTGTCGTGTTGAGGGTGGGGAGGAGCAGGGAAACCGGGAGGGTCGAAGATCTCGTCGGAAGGATAAAGGAGGAAGGGCTGATGGTTGTCTCCGACGAGACCGATTTTGGGGGCCATGTCCACATGTCGCACGGCACGGATATCACGGACATGCTCGATATGAGGGTCTTCGGGAGCTTTCTCTCATCGGGTCTTCCCTTCGGGTGTATATTTATAGGTGAGAGCCTGATGAAGAGGATATCCGCTCCTAAAGACTACGAAACTTTTACCGATATTGCCTCGTTCTCTTATTCGGTTCCGCTGTATACTATGAAGACGGTGATACGGTATCTCGGAGAGCTGCAGAAGCAGGGGGGGATCGAAAGGGTCCTACAGAAAGCCGAGTTTTTTTACAGTATGCTCGACGGTACCGGCTTCGAGCTTGAAGGCGGTCTCGTCTACCTTAAAGAAGTTCCGGGCCTGAAGGAGGGCTACCAGAAGTTGCGGCTCCTACTCCTGAATAACGGTTTCTATTTTCCGCTTTATGCCGGTGATCCGATAGCTGTTTCGCTCGCTCACTCCGATGAGCTTTTAAAGAAGTGTGCGGGAGAGGTGAACGCACTGCTGAAAAAATACATACAATGAGGGATTGATGTGATGATATTCCATGTCGTGAGTATTTTAAAGATCGCTGTTGGAGCTGCGGCTGTCGCGCTCGCCGTTATACTCTGGTCCCGTTTCAAGAGGTTCGCATCCGGTTTTCTGGCTGTTACCTCCCTTCTGCTCTATGCGACGGTCCTCCTCGAGCTGCTCGATCTGTACGACCTGTTCGACATAACCGGCCCCATGTACAGGGGACAACCCCTCTTCCGAAGTATTATTTCTCTTCTCCTGATGGCCGCCATGCTCCTGACCCTGATCATTTTTATCAGGGAGGAAAAGAAGTAGCTTCGCCCGTGAAGGCGGGACTGCATCGAATCGAATTGCAAAGAAACATATTATATGCTATAAAGACTCATATGCGTGTCTATGATATTATCGTCAAGAAAAGGAACGGCGGAACACACACCTACGAGGAGATAACGGAAATCGTTAGCGGATACGCCGGCGGGAAGGTGCCGGACTATCAGGTGTCCGCATGGCTCATGGCTTGTTTTCTGAACGGCCTAGACAGGGAGGAGACCTTCTATCTCACAAAGGCCATGCTCCTCTCCGGGAGGAGCATCGACCTGAGCGGTCTTCCGGGCCCCAGGGTAGATAAGCACTCCACCGGAGGTGTCGGGGACAAGATCTCCCTCATCCTGGCCCCTGCAGTCGCAGCGTGCGGGGTCTTTGTCCCGATGATGAGCGGAAGGGGACTTGGATTTACCGGCGGTACTCTGGACAAGCTCGAATCAATTCCGGGATTCAACGTGCGCCTGTCTGACGAAAAGTTCTTTGAGGCCCTGCAGGAAGCAGGCTACGCGATGATAGGGCAGAGCGAAGACATTGCTCCCGCAGACAAGCTGTTGTATAGCTTGAGGGACGTCACAGGGACTGTCGAAAGCATACCTCTTATCACATCGAGTATACTGAGTAAAAAGCTCGCAGAAGGGGCTGACGCGGTGGTAATGGACGTAAAGTTCGGGTCAGGCGCGTTCATGAAATCGAAAAAGGATGCAGAGGCTCTCGCCTCCTCACTCGTCGATACGGCCCAAAAAATGGGAAAGCGGGTGATCTGCATTCTTACCAGCATGGACCAGCCTCTCGGGAGAGAGGTGGGAAATGCCCTGGAGGTGGAGGAATCGGTCGCTGCTCTTCAGGGAGCCGGCGAGCCCGATGTGGTCGAAATAACGGCAGTGCTTGGAGGCCACATGCTTCTCGCTGCGGAGGCGGCTGAAAGCTTCGAGGAGGGCAGAGACCGGATCATAGAGAAGCTCAACAGCGGCGAAGCGTATGAGAGGTTCCGGATGTCCGTGAAGCTTCAGGGAGGCGATGTCGATACCGTTACGGATACTTCAAAACTCCCGAAGGCGGGCCGTAAAAAAGATATACTGTCGAAGAAATCAGGGTATGTCAATGCAATAGGGACGGAGGATATAGGAACGGCGTCGGTATTCATAGGTGCAGGCAGGTTCAAGAAGGAGGACCGCGTAGACCCCGCTGTGGGGATCACCGTGGAAAAGAAGATAGGCGATCACGTGGAAAAAGGAGAGCCGCTCGCAGTGTTACACTACAACGAATCCGCCTGGCTTGAAAAGGCGGAGGGGCTGATACAAAATGCATATACAATCGAGACCGAAAAAAGGGGAGAGTTCAGGCTTGTTCATGAAACAATACAATAGGAGCTTGCAGTATGGGATACGACGATGATGAACACAGCAATTCCTCCCCTGAATGGATCTTCGGAGAGGTCGACGCCGAAGAGGTCGAAGAGTTTGCACAAAGGACCGGGTACAGCCGGATCGTAAGCAGGATCCTCATCCTTAAAGGGATACGGAATGAGGAGGATCTTGCCAGGTATCTCAGCGGTGATTTCTACAGCCTTCACAACCCTTTTCTCTTCAGACATATGGACAGGACCGTTGCCCGCGTGAAGAGGGCGATCAGCACGAAGGAGAAGGTCTTCGTTTTCGGGGACAGGGACGTGGACGGTGTTTTGTCCACCGCCATGCTGTACAATACGCTGAGAAGGTTTGATGCGGAAGTCTTCTACAAGGTGCCGGAAGGAGAGTACGGGTACGGTATAGAGAAGAGAGACGTGGACCTGGCGCATGAGAAAGGGACGACCCTGCTCATTACTGTTGACACAGGCATTTCGAGCATACAGGAGATCGAGTACGCCGCGACTAAGGGAATCGATACTGTCGTGATCGATCATCATGTACAGACAGGACCGCTGCCGGACTCCTACTCGGTCCTGAATCCGAAGGTTGAGGGCGAGACATACCCCTTCAGAGATCTCTCTGCAGGCGGCGTTGTTCTGAAGTTTATCCATGCCTTGATTCTCTCTTGCACGAAGAACTTCAACCGCGTGTTTGTTCCTCTCGTGCCGGAAGGAGACCGCATATGTGGAGTCAGAGTCAGAAACGGACTGGTAGAGGAGCCTCTCGAAATAGAGGAGAGTATCCACTATCCGATTGAGAAGAGTCATACTGTCGTGCGGGACACCGGGCGGCCGCTGCCGAAATATTTCAGCTCCTGGCTCAAAGAAAACCGGATAAAGCAGATAAGGCTCCTCTGCTCCCAGCCCTACGGGACCGCAGACCAGTTTGCCGATATATTCATAAAACTCTTTGCGAAGAAGCAGCAGAAGAGCGTTTCTTTTGTGCGGTCGTATATCGATCTCGCTGCAATCTCGACAATCGCAGATATAATGCCCCTCAGCGGGGAGAACAGAATCATCGTACGAGAAGGTCTCGAACAGGTAAAACATACGGAGAGTATCGGCCTGGGCATACTGCTCGGGTATTGTGATGTCCCTGAGAGTGAACTTACTGCAAAGAGCATAGCGTGGAACCTTGCCCCGATCATCAACTCCGCCGGGAGGATGGGAGAAGCTCACGTTGCAGTAAGGCTCTTTACGACAGAGGACGTGAGCGAAGCGAACGAGCTTTCGAGCCTTCTGATAGATCTGAATGAGAAGAGAAAACAGAAGGGTAAGAAGAACCTTTCTATCATACGTCCGATGGTGGATGAGCAGCATGCCGAGGACCCGGTGATAGTACTCTCAGCCGATTCTGCCGAGCAAGGAGTGACAGGGATCATCGCAAGCAGAATCTCGAAGGAGTTCTGCAAACCGACTATCATTATCGTGAAAGACGGGAGTATAGGGGTGGGCTCGGGCAGAGGAGGCGATAACTTCGATCTCGTTGCGCTCGTTTCGAACTGCAGCGATCTTCTAATGAAGTACGGCGGCCACCCATCGGCGGTAGGGTTTACCATAAATACGGAGAACATAGAGCCGTTTATCAGCAGGGTTCACGATATCGTCTCCAGTGATCTGGGGAGCTTACAGGGTAAGAGCACTCTGGAAATAGACGCGCAGCTTTCGCCGGGGGATGTAACGTTCGATCTGCTCGGGGAGCTCGAGATATTCGAACCTTCGGGCGTGGGAAACGAGCTGCCGAAATTTTCAATGTTGGGCACTACGGTGATAAATCCAACTGCGATAGGCAAGGGAGGGGAACATATAAAGTTTTTCATACCGACCCGGTCAGGAACGATTACGGTCCTAGGGTGGAGTTTTGCAATGCGGGGTTTCCGTATTCTTGAGAAGAGCGACCTCATCGATATAGTGGTTTCCATAGAGGAGAACAGGTTTCGCGGGGAAAGGAATATCCAGCTCATACTTCATGATATGAGGGCCTCCGGTACTGCCGTCTGATATGCCAATAATGCTTTTACTGCGTGAGGAAGGGGGCTAGTATAGAGATCATTGTTGTTCCGGATTATGAAAGCTTGAGTAAAAGGACGGCGATGATAATATCTGAAGAGCTGAAAATACGTCCTGATCTCGTGCTCGGTCTTGCTGCCGGAGGGACCTGCAGGGAGCTCCTGAGAATGCACACGGAGGAAGGGCTGGATTTCCCCAAGGTAACGACCTTCAACCTCGACGAGTACATCGGGTCCAATCCGGCCCACCCGAGCAGCTACAGCAGTTTCATGTGGGAAAACCTCTTCAGCCATATTAACGTGAACCCGTCAAATGTGTACATCCCTTGCGGGGACACGGCAGGTCCTGGAGAGTTCTGCCGCTGGTACGAGGACAAGATAGAGCAGTCCGGGGGTATGGACATCCAGCTACTCGGTATCGGCGGCGAAGGTCATATCTGGTTTCAATGAACCGGGATCTTCGCTCGGGTCCCGTACGAGGAAAGTGGCACTCGACCCGAGTACGATCGAAGACAACTCCCGCTTCTTCGAGCGGCAGGAGGATGTTCCCCGCTTTGCAATTACCATGGGCGTGGGCACCATACTGGAGGCAGACCGTATTCTCCTGGTAGCAAACGGTAAAAAGAAGACCGGAGTGTGCGCACAGTTCATAGAGGGGCCGGTAATGAACCAGGTGACGGCGACGACACTGCATCTCCACAAAGGACGTGACGGTGATCCTGGATGAAGAAGCATCCTCCGCGCTTGAGAACAAGGACCGCTGCAGGCGGGAGATGATAGACGGAGAGGAGAAGCCCGGCAGATGAAACAGGCGGAAGTGCCCAAAAATATGGATTTTGATGAGCTCCTGGAGTCGTCTGAGCTGCTCAATGCAGTACAGCCCTATAAGGTGAAGAGAAAGAAGAGCGCCCTCTTCGGCGACACAGTGAGGGGATTAACCGCAGAGGAGATAGAAACTCTCCTCTCCCAGGGGAACCGTTCCTCGTCCTGGGGCAAAGTGCGGGTCAAAGAAGGGTTCACCGCCGGGTTCGTGCACGACAGCACGTTTCACGGGGACTGCGTGCTCGGTATTTTCGACGGGAAAGAGATAGAGGCGGCAGAGGGAGTGTTTTTGAGTAACGGGGTATACAGGAGCACAGTGGTGAATTCCGAAATAGGAGACGGTGCCCTCGTCCACGATGCCGGTCTTGTTTCGAGCTATGTGGTGGAAGACCGCGCAGTTGTGTTCAGGGTAGGGGGGCTCATCGCCCGCGGGGAGTGTACATTCGGAAACGGCAGGGATGTTTCGCTTGGGATCGAGACGGGCGGGAGAGAGGTCAGGCTGTACGCCGAGATCAGTGTGCCGGTTGCGTGGGAGATCGCGGTGAGAAGGGCAGACCAGGAACTGCAGAAGAGGTACGTTGAATTCGTGGATTCCTACACAAAAGGTGTGACTTTGCCTTTCGGAGTTGTAGCTTCGGACAGTGTCGTCAGGTTCACCTCAAAAGTCTTGGACTCCTGGATCGGCAGAGGTGTTATTGTGGACGGCGCGCTGCTTATCGAAGACTGTACGCTGCTCGGGGCTGATGAGGAGCCCGCATCCGCCAGGGACGGCGCATACGTAAAACACTCGTGCCTGCAGTGGGGGGCCGAAGCGAGCTCCATGGCAATCGTGCAGGAATCCGTCCTCACCGAGCACTCGAGGGTAGAGCGGCACGCGATGGTGACGAGGAGCATCATTGGTCCCAACACGTCAATCGGCGAGGGAGAGGTCACCTCAAGCCTTGTCGGTCCTTTTGTGGGGTTTCACCACCAGGCCCTCCTCATCGCAATGCTGTGGCCTGATGGAAAGGGGAACATCGGCTACGGGGCCAATGTGGGTTCAAACCATACAGCAAAGGCGCCCGACCAGGAACTGTTGTGCGGTGAAGGTATGTTTTTCGGTCTCGGGGTGAACGTCAAGTACCCTTCCGATTTTCTTCAGGCTCCATACTCGATCATAGCCACAGCAGTGGACACTCTGCCCCAGAGAGTCGAATTTCCGTTCTCCCTCATTAACAAACCGGGAGCGGTACCGGGACCTGTTTCTCACAGTTACAACGAGATCTTTCCCGGCTGGGTCCTTCTGAACAACATCTATACGGTGCGGAGAAACGAGAGCAAATACCGCAGAAGGAACAAAGCGAAAAGGACATCTTTCGTGTTCGAGGTCTTCAGGCCCGATACGGTTGAAAAGATGGTAGCTGCACGGGACAGGCTTCGCGGGGTGAAAGATAAAAAAAGTCACTATACAGAGAAGGAGATAGAGGGGCTCGGGAAAAACTTCCTTACCGAAGAGAGCCGTGAGCAGGGAATCGGTTCCTACTCCTTCTTTATAGGGTACTATGCCCTCTCAGGCCTTAAAAAAAGGGTGGTCATGCTTCTCGAAAACGGTGATTCAGAGGCTGTTTCCGGTATCTATGACGATGAAACAGGGGATCCCGAATGGGAATACCAGAAAAACCTTCTGCACGCTGAAGACCTTGCTGACAGGAGCGCGGCTCAGAACATGAAAGAACTTTTATCTATGCAGAAGAGGATAGCAAAGAGCACTGAGGAGTCGAAAAAGCGGGATGACAGCCGCGGAAGAAGAATCCAGGGCGAGTATTACGATGCTCATACGGAGGGATCCAGGGACTCGTTCGTGCTCGAGACGTGGGAAGAGACCCGGAGGCTCGAGAGGGAGATAGAGGGTCTTTTAGCCGGAATCGGAGAGGTGGAATGAAATCAGCGATGCTCATGCTCTTCTGCCTACTGCTTCTGTTTCTGGGGCTGCCCTCTTTCGATGCCGAATCTACCGTATTCGAGAGCGCACTCGAGCGGCCTGAGGTGCAGAGGGCGCTCGACCGGTTTCTCACGCGAGAGCGGGACTTCGTGCAGCGCGGCCTTAACAATGCGCCGCACTACTTGCCGATCGTACGGGAGGCTCTGGAAAAAAGGGAACTTCCGGGCCAGCTCGCATGGCTGCCACTCATCGAGAGCGCGTATTCAGTGCGGGCTTTCTCGAGGACCGGCGCATGCGGTATATGGCAGTTCATGCCGTCGACTGCGAAGTGGTACAACCTGAAGATCGACTTCTGGGTCGACGAGCGAAGGGACCCGATAAAATCTTCCGGCAGCGCTGCCCAGCACCTGACAGAGCTTTATCATTACTATAAAAACTGGGAGCTTGCGCTCGCGGCATACAATGCCGGAATGGGTTCGGTAAACCGCGCAATAAAGTACGGCGGGACGAAAAACTTCTGGACCCTGTGCAGTAAGGGCCTACTGAAGCGTGAGACCCGTTACTATGTCCCAAGATTTTACGCTGTAAGTGAGATCGCGGACCATCCGCAGAAGTACGGGTTCAAGCTCGACGAGGACGTGGGTTTCCCAAACTTCGAGATGTTGCGGACCGATCATCCAGTGGACCTCGCCCAGCTCGCTGAGAGATCCGGCATGAAGAAAGAGACCCTTGTTTTTCTCAACCCCGAGCTTAGAAGGCTTCTGACACCGATAGGAAGGAAGTACGATCTCAGGGTCCCGAGAGAACGGTACGCGAAAGTGCTGACCGTGTATCACGAACTTCCCGTAGGAGAGCTTGACGGAGTCGATATGTACAGGGTGAAGTCCGGAGAAACGCTGGGTGAGATAGCGGAGAAGCTCGATACATCCGTCTCCCTCATAAAGCTTTTGAATAACATATACAATCCCAGGAGGCTCTTTGCGGGGAGGGTGATACTCGTTCCCGTCGGAGAAGACGTAGAGATTGAGGATGAATCTTTTTTCCCGAAATGGGGGTTCAATACCCAGGAAATTTCCTACAGGATACAGAGAGGAGACACTCTCTGGGAGATCGCCTCGAGATACGGAACCGATGTAGAGACGATCCTCGCCATCAACGGGCTGTCATTCGAATCGACCATACGGCCCGGGGATGAGATAGCACTCTGGATAGAGACAGCCTTCTGCAGGTAAAACGATGGCTGAGATCAGGATTGGCTGCTCAGGATACTACTACACACACTGGAAAAACAGGTTCTACCCGGAAAGCTCGAAGAACACGGAATTCTTCCGACTTTACCAGCAGTCCTTCGACACTGTCGAGATAAACGCGACCTTTTATCACTATCCCACGGAACGGCAGGTCGGCACATGGCTCGACAGGAGCAGGCCGGACTTTGCATTCGGCTTCAAGGCCCCGAGGACAATCACACACTATAAAAGATTCTCGGAATGCAGAGACAGTCTCCTCCTCTTTCTCCACCTCATCAAGCCGGTTAAAGATGCCGGAAAGCTCGGAGTAATACTCTTCCAGAGCCCTCCCTCTCTGCAGTACAGCGAGGAGGTGCTCGAGCGGTTTCTGGAAGAGCTTCCTTCGGGGTACAGGTACGCGTTCGAGTTCAGGAACAGAGAGTATTACAGGGAAAAGATATACGACATCTTGAGAAAAAAGGGGATGGACTTCGTATGGGTATCAGACCCCACTGAAAAACCGTTCGAAGAGGTCATTGCGCCCTTTAAGTACATACGGCTGCACGGTTCAGGCGCTCAATACTCATCGAACTACACGGAAGATGAGCTTCGTGACCTTGCACGGAAGATCCTGGAGTTCGGTACGGATATCTACTGCTACTTCAACAACGATTACAACGCGTATGCGCCGCAAAACGCATTACGCCTTATACAGCTGGTAGGAGAATAGTAGTATCTTAAAGCAGCCTTCATTCACCGTCGTTCCAATTTTTAAAATTGATGTATTCCAGGCAATACGTCATTTACCGTGTCAGTGCGATTTTATAGTGTTAATCGGACGGCGGAACGTAATGTACATTAGAGCGGTTTTTACACGGTAATCTCTATGTTTGTATAACACTATTTATTACTACCAGGTACTCATTGAGCTGTGCCGTTATCCAATTTGTGATGAATGGGGGCTCATGCTGCATGCTAGGGAATGGGGACTAATCAGCGCCTTGGGAGCACGTACGCATCATATACGGACTTTAATGCTTTTATGGATGCGCTTTCCAGCTCGGTTCCTGAGTACTGCCCCTTGTAGTCATCGGGGTTCAGGGGCTGGATGCCGAGGCCATAATTCACATTGAGGACCTCTATGAAGGCGTTGGCGCACAGAGCGTGGCCGAGGTTGTTGAGGTGCACGCCGTCGAGGCTGAAAATCGTGTTGTCCCTATCTTGTAGTACAAAGGCACCCGAATAGCCGCCGAATGCAGGCGCCTCCTCAGGGCCCAGGTCGTACTCTCTCCACCAGCTTTTAGTGATATCGACGAGAGGCACTTCAAGGCTCCCGCTGAGAGAGGAAAGTATCAGATTGTACCCTTCGACTATAGCCATCGCTACATCCTCTTCAGCCTGTGTTATGGTAAAGTTACCTTCCAGAGGAGCTGAAGGGTCAGGGGCTATTATTCCTGCGTCTGTCATGGCGTTGACCATGGCAGCAGCTTTTTCGGAATCGCTTACCATTTCAGCGAGGTCGGTCTGATCGGGGATTCCCTTTTTCTCCTCGAGATAGGCAATCGCACCGTTCAGGGTGAGGTGCTTTGCATCCGCCTCTTCGAGAAGGAGCGGTACATACAGATTTCCGTAAGTTTCACCGCAGTAAAATAGGATCGGATCGAAAGTTTGCGGATCGAAAACACTCAAACTGCCCGATACGAAAATACCGTCAAGGGCATAACCGTATGGAAGGTAGGAAGGTATGCTTGCCATTACGATGTCGTCGGTGACAGTCTTCAGGTCGTTGAGGAGGTTGGTGTATTCTGATTGGAAAGCCACCTCACTTGTGGGCGGATCTATATCAAATCCGCTTCCATCTACACCGCACCCGTCGAGCACGGTGTGAAGTATATCGTTGTTTCCGATCCAGAGCAGTATAATATCAGGCTGAAGCATGGCGGCCTGCTCCACAACAGTCGTGTTGCCGAAGTCTGGCAGGAGAGGGGGAGAGGGAGAGATATTCCGCAGTACGATATCAAAGAAGTAGTTGTCTTCTGTCACCGAATCGGTAGCCGTTGTTGTCCAGCGCATTTCGTATAGCCGCGCACCGTTTACTCCGAGGTTGTTGTACGGCGTAGGGCAGAAAGGGCTCATCAGCCGGGAGATAACAGTGTCTATAACAGTGTCTACGTCGATATCGCCCGGCCATTCTTCTGCAATGATCGTGTTACCGCTTATACTCAGCGGTCTCTCATACGGGTAGACCCCTATCCCCGGAAAGCGCACATATGGCTGTCTGAATGAGTTCGAGGCCCCCATCTGCTTGGCTATGAGGTAGGGGTAGCAGCTCAGCTGATAGTCGATGATGAGCCCTGCATCCTGGATGCCCATTGTAATGCTGTCGCCTATGGAGACGATTACCGGAGGGGGCTCAGGGGGCTGTTCGGGCGGAGAGGCAACCTGGCAGGATATCAGTAGAATAGAGGAGGAGATGAAGAGTAGCAGGAGGAGTTTCATCGTATACCAGCTCTTTTAATTAATAATATCTATTTTATCCGTATTACTTCAAAGTGCAAGCTT
>DATKZJ010000223.1:0-5301 GCA_035527995.1 Spirochaetota bacterium
CCCACCGGCTCGAACATCATCATCGTCGCTGGGGTGGTGTACCTCATGTCTATCGGCCTATCGTTCATATTCAAGCGAAGAGGGTCATAAATTTACAGAAAGCGCGGTGTGAATTCCCGCTTTATTTGTGCTATACTGTAGTGCATCGAAAAACAAGAAGAGGATGGTTCTCACTCTGCCGGCGATAAGGAGGTGTCCTATGAGAAAGAGGTTTTGGAAAATCATCTGTCTTGTTGTTCTTTGCTGTACCCTGGTTTTCCTTTTCTCCTGCGGTGTCTTTATAAAGGAGACGATCTCCTATGAGGTAGAGGGAACAGGTACGGCGGACATCAGGTATACCAGCAAATACGGGAGTACCATCCTGGTGACGGATCAGACCCTTCCGTGGTATAAACCGATCTACTACCTGTTCGACGAAGAATCGGATCTCGAGACTGTGATTCTTGAAGTTTCCTCTTCTTCTTCCGTAACAACGAGGATCAAATGGGACCGCTAAGAGTCTTGACGCCTTTGGCGTCAAGACTCTTAGCGGTCGATGCCGTCGTCCGAAACCGCTTCTCTCCCTGCGTGACCTCGAAACCTGAACGCTTCGTGTTGTGCGCTGTCTATCCCCCATTTCTCACACAGGAATGTGGGGTTCAATCCCCGTTTCTCATGACCAACAGCAAACTGTAAGTAACGGGGCTTTTGGCGCTTTCCTCACCGTAAACTTGTATAAAATCCTGCCAAGTCATCACTGGCAATTGTTTAGAAAACCGCACTAGTTGTCTAGGTTCTTCACCGTTACATACACTTCCACACGACGGTTTTTCTGGCGGCCCGATCGAGAGCGGTTCGAAGCGACAGGGCTTTTCTCTCCAAATGCCTGCACCTTTATACTACCGGGGTCCACACCGAACTGAGAGAAGATAAAAGTCCTCACCGCCTGTGCGCGTCTTTGTGAGAGTGCGAAGTTGTAGGTCGCTATTCCGGTGCCGTCGGAATGCCCTTTTACCTCGACCCGCAGTACCTCAAGGTAGGGGTTTGCCTTCTTTATCTCTTCAAACCTATTCTTGAACTGTATATAGTAGATCGGCCTGACGCTCGAACTGTCCGAATCGAACTCGAGCACGAGCTTATACCGCGCCGTCTTGCCTGACGGTTTTGCGGCAGGACACCCCATGCTATCGACAGGAACTCCACGCACCGTACCCGGGCATTTGTCGATACCGTCATAGACTCCGTCCTTGTCGCTGTCCTTGGGGCAGCCGAACTCATCGACCTGTACCCCTGCAGGGGATTCGGCACACTGGTCGGCGTCATCATAGATACCGTCACCGTCCGAGTCTATCCTCTGCACGATCTCAATATCCTTCTCTTCCGGTTCCGCCGCTTCCACGGGCTTTTCGACCGGCTCGGCCTCTGATACTTCCTCTTTCGGCTGCTCGGCCTCCTCCTTCACCGCTTCCTCCTGTGTAGCGCAGCCTCCGAACATGATGATAAAACCCATGCAGATAAAAAGTATTCCAAAGACAATGGCGTACTTTTTCATGTTCGAACCTCCTTTCCTTTCCGATTGTTATTATTTAGTAGAATCACCACAACGCTCTTACACGGCCCTATTGCATTTGGATTATATCAGAGCATACAAAAGAAGTCAAGATCTGTAGGAAAAGTCCATTTTATCGATAGCAAAGTGACGTTTGTCCTAATATAGAAGTCCTTCCTGTTATATTATCACTCCCAGTAATTTCTCTTGAATCACAGCTTTGAACCTTACAGAAACAAGCTACCGATTCCCGGTGATCTCCACGAGCCTGATGACCCCCCTCTCTCCGTTCAACATCCAGCGAGGATCTACCCTGTCGAGAGCTTTGACAGTTTCCTCCTCGAGGTCGACGATGATCTCGCTCTTCAAGGTCCGCAGTACTGCAAAAGATGCGGGAAACTGTCCCGCTATCTCTTCCATTTTTTCAGAGTGCGGCCACCACCTGTCTGAGAGGAGCCTTCTGTAGTTCACATCCCCTTTCAGTATCACGAGGTCAGACTCCGAGAGCTCTGTTTCGAGTTCTTCTGGAAAATCAGTGTAAAAGAGGGGGGAGTTCCAGAACCAGTGGTCGTGCAGAAAGAGCCTGCCCTCTTTTATATACGACATGAGAGATTTCCCGAAAGCAGAAACCTTTCTGTCCTTCTCACAGGAAAGCCTATCGAGAGTTTTTTGCATATCCTTCACCATCGCGTCGGAAACAAAAACCGGATGTTTCTTCAGGTGAAAATGAACTGCCCTGCGACCGGGCATCTTCAGCAGGCTTTCTGCGAGGAGGAGATCGCATCCCAGCTCGGTCCCACAGTTATCGGTTACTATATCCACTCTTTGGGTTCTTGAAAGAAGCTCCGCCAGACTTTCCGAATGATCTATGAGAATGTTTTTCTCGCCTCTCTCCAGAATTCGATTCCATGCACCCTCCGCTATGCTTTTGTTGCTGAGGTCGATCCTGTTTCCCCAGAGCGAGCAGCGGAGAAGCAGCATAATCCTCTCAGACAGAGATCTTGTTCTTTCCAGCAGGGTCGTCACCCTCCCCGCATTGCTCAGGCAGCCGCTCTTTGAAAACAGCTCTTCGTCCTTTTCCGGCTGAAACGGATCAACCCCGTACATAGAACTACTGCTGTCGAAATATCCGAAGTCGACGAGCAGCCGGATGTAGAAGAGTGTCTCCGCGAAGTACCACGGCACCGCACCCCACGGCCTGCCCTTGTGGAGGTCAATCTGCTCTTTCCATACAGAAAGCTCCTCTTGTTCGAAACAACCGCTCGGGACAAATTCGTCCCCAAAGGGGTCTTTTATGGCTCCGTTTAAAAGCTCCTTTTTCAGAAGGAGGAGATCATGTTCAGCCTGTTCTGAGATGCTGTTTCGGGCGATCACCTCATTGATCTGCCGGGGCAGCCTCTTTCTCAGCGTGTGCTGAGCAAACGACCCCGGGTCGCCTGTTGATATGTATGGCGGAAGATCGATTTTCATGCCTTCCCTTCTAAACGATAATAATTATTTCCACGGTACACAGGTATAGGGTGATAGGTCGCATGACAGGATCTCTTGAGCTCTTAGTGCCCGTATGATGAAATATAATACTCCCAAACTGTGCATATGTACTATTTCCTGCTTCTTATTGACGCAATAGAGGATTGAGATTACGTTTTAATAGAAAAGAGTCTTAAATATAGGGGCGACATATGTCCCGGGTGGAATGATAGGATGAATCTGCGAGCTCCTGTTTATACACTTATCCCTGCATTTGATCGCAACAGCACATGCCTACAAAACGATCTCGCCATGATACAAAGAAGGAGATGGTATGAATAAGAAGGAATACAGGATCGCTGTGATTCCGGGAGACGGTGTCGGCAGGGAGGTCGCCGATGAAGCGGTAAAGGTAGGTACAGCAGCAGCCGACATGCAAAATGTGTTGCTCGGCTGGCAGTGGTTCGACTGGGGGTGTGACTACTATCACAAAAACGGTAGGATGATGCCGGATGACGTTCTGGAAATCCTCTCAGGTTTCGATGCGATCTTTCTCGGCTGCATAGGGGACGCGTCTAAGGTGCCGGACCACATCTCGCTCGAGCTCCTCCTTACGATACGAAAGGGGTTCGACCAGTACGTGAACCTTCGCCCGATATGCCTGTACGAAGGGGTGACCACACTGCTGAATAAAGCGATTCCGGGAAAGATCGACCTCGTGGTAGTGAGGGAGAACGTGGAGGGTGAGTATTCTCAGGTCGGGGGGAGGTTCAAGAGGGGAACCTCACATGAAGTGGCTGTTCAATCCGGGGTCTTTACGAGAAAGGGAACCGAGAGGGTGATGCGGTACGCTTTCGAGCTCGCCCGAAAGCGGAACAAGCTGGGAGGGGAGGGCGGCTTTACCGGAATGGTTACTAACTGCTCAAAATCAAACGCTCTCAACTATTCGATGGTTTTCTGGGATGATCTGTTCAATGAAATCGCCGGTGAGTACCCGGATATCAGGAAAGACTTCGCTCTCGTCGACGCGCTCACCATGTGGTTCGTGAAGAACCCCGAGTATTTCGACGTGGTGGTCGCATCCAACCTTTTCGGCGACATCATCACCGATCTTGGTGCCATGCTCCAGGGGGGAATGGGTTTCGCAGCCGGCGGGAACATCAATCCTGAGAAAGTCCATCCATCGATGTTCGAGCCGATCCACGGTTCAGCCCCGAAATATACGGGCCAGAACGTGATAAACCCGATCGCCTCTATCGAAGCGATGAGGATGCTCCTGGAGCACGTAGGCCTCGAAAAGGCGGGCAACAGGGTGGGAGAGGCGGTCCGTTCGGTTCTCAAAGAGGGCTCGGTAAAAACAAGGGACATGGGAGGCACTTCAAGCACTGCAGAGGTGGGTGATACGGTCGCGGAAGCCGCGATTGCCGAAACTGCCCTATAGCTGTTACCAGGAGTGATAATTGAGATAAACAGGAGAAAGGATGATGGTACGTGTAGCTGTTGTAGGATACGGGGTAATCGGGCAGAGGCTGGCGGACGGTGTTGCCCTGCAGAAGGACATGGAGCTCGTCGGAGTTGCAGACGTGGCGCCCACGATCTCTGTACGGGCGCTGCGCGACAGGGGAATGCCGTACGATCTCTACTGCGCTTCTCCCGGAACCGAGAAGGACCTGCTCGATAGGGGAATACCGGTGAGCGGGCCGATGGAAGACCTCATTGACAAGGCCGACATCGTGCTCGATGCGACGAGCGCGGGAATCGGTGCGAAGAACAAGGAACTCTACATCAAGAAAAAGAAGAAGGCGGTGTTTCAGGGCGGTGAGAAGAACGAGATAGTAGACGTGTTCTTTCACGGGTATGCAAACTATGAGAAGGGAATCGGGAAGGACTTTTTAAAGCTCACCTCCTGCAACACGACCGGCCTTATTCGTGCGGTAGACTGTCTCGACAGGGAGGCCGGGGTCGAAAAGGTCTCCATCACAATCATTAGGAGGGTGGCCGATCCCGGAGACACCCACCGGGGCCTCACAAACGTGCTGAAGATCGACCCCGTACCGAGCCATCAGGCGCTGGATCTCATGACCATCATGCCGCATGTCCCCTGCACAGGCGTGCTTGTCCACACCCCTGTGACCCATGGACACATCATCAGCATCGTTGCGACACCGAAGAAGAGCATATCGCCGGACTCGGTGATCGACCTCTTCAAAGCACATCCCCGCATGATGGTGGTGAAGATCGCCGACGGGTTCGACTCAAACGCGGCCTTTTTCCGCTACGCACGCGACAGGGGGAACCTCCGC
>DATKZJ010000224.1:0-9242 GCA_035527995.1 Spirochaetota bacterium
TCTCGAAGGAGAGACTGAGCTCTATGAGCTCCTTGAGCTGTTTAAAAGAAAAGAAAATATCATATTCGCCTCTACTACGCCATCGATCACAGTTATTGAACAGGATCCAGCGGGCAACATGTTCATTGAATGCGCCGTTGCAGCAGAAGCACGCTATATTATTTCTGGGGATAAACATCTTACCGCATTGAAGAGCTATAAAGGTATATCGATTATTTCTCCTTCTGAATTCATAAAATAGGATAGGGGACGGGCTTTGGGACCGAAGGTCCCAACTTGAGCCGAAGGCGACAGACGGGGATTGACAGTATGAAACCCGGATCTCATGGGGTTAAACTCCATCCCCATTGTTACATCAGTAATGGGGTGTATAGCGGATAAATGTATACTATCACCATAAATCTGTATCGGTTAAAAAAAATAATATAAAAATTGACATGATCGTATAGGGGTGATATTATCGGGCTTTAACTACTGAAGCCGGTTCAGGGGAAGGTTCATGAAAGAGGTAAAACTCCTGGATCGTATGCAGGCAGTAGTACACCTCTATTTTACCTTCATACTTGCCACGATTCAGGAATACTACTTTAAACGAAGTACTTTCATATCTGAGTGTGGGTTATTGTAACCGTTGTCCTTGGAACCTCTTTCAAAACAGGCTGCACTCTTGTGCGGCTTTATTTCTTAACTGAAGCTTCTCTCCATAGGAGCTTGATTGAAAGAGGAGGTTCGACATGAAAAAATATGTAGTTATCGGTACGATTATACTATTTTGCGTTACGCCATATTGTTTGCTGGCGAAAAATGATTCGATAGATAAAGGAAGCGTTTTATTTAAAATCGGATCGCTGTTCGATGTTAGCTATTATTTCGGCGGTATGTATGAGGGTGAATATGAAACAACGGATATAGTTGTCGGGAGCGGAACGATCAATTTAAATGCGCAGTATTTTATCGTCGACGGGCTGTCGTTTGGAGGCTCCGGGTATTATGTCAGCAACAAGACAAAAGGAAACAGCGATCCATCCACAAAGATCTTGCTGGGCCCTGTAATAAGCTACTATCATGCGATTACCGATAATATTTTTCTACACGGATCAGGCTATTTTTATTACGTAGAGGTCAACCCTTATTATACAACCGTGGAAACGTCTCAGATTTATTTGGGAATAAGCGCCGGAGCTACCTGCCTTGTGAATGATAATCTCGGGTTTTCCGGCGAAGTTACCTATATGCTGGCAGCCGATGCAGAGTCCGGAGGAGAAACAATAACCGACAGCGGAGGCAATATGATCGGTTTCAGTATCGGGTTATCCGTATTTCTCGATACCGGTCCTCCGGCGTGGTTTTGAGAGATAGGTGTAAGCGGGTTTTCGGGACAATTGATCCTGGAAATCTGAAATAAAAAGGAGGAAAAAATGAAGAAACTATTTTTCTTCTTACCTGCTATTGCTCTTTTCCTAGCGATTGCGACCGGCTGCGCCACCACAAAATTCAGAGTTGAACCGGAATCACCGGAAATGGACACGCTTATAATAGGCCAGATAGAAGTAACGGTTACAGGCTGGCCGCCACCGACGGAAATAAACGGGATCCATGAAAGGAACGTACAAGTTTATTTATACGATTATTTTGAAGGAGAGCGGGTCCAGCTTGTTTCTAAAGGTGAAGGTGTTTTTTATCTAATCTGTTCACACGATTCCAGAGCGATCCATATTTATGGTTTTGTGATTGCAGGAAAGTCAAAGGCCGGCACTAGTACACTGACCCTGCACTACGGGAAGGAGTTCACTCCGGAATGTGGTAAAGTGAATAATATTGGTTGAAAAATATAAACGGTAAAAGTTACAGGAAAAAAACAGTTGAGCTCCGGAGACCGCGAGATCCAGATAAGTGAAAATTACGAGGTTCAATATAACACAATAGAACCGTGGTTTCGAGAAACCTTTCCGGAAAGTGAATGGAACAACAGGGAGTGGGTGGATATCCCGCATATATAAAAAGATAAAACGCAATCCGCTATATCTGCATGTGATAACTGAAAGGGGCTTTACTCGGGATTGCCTAACGCTTCTGCGTCCTCTCGCATGCGATTCAGATCGCTGTCGCGAAAAATTATATCGGCTGCCTTCACGTTGTCCAGCACGTGGGCCGTTTTCCGCGCCCCGCACAGCACGAAGGTGATCCCGGGCTGCCGCACGGTCCATGCGATCACGAGCTGCGAAAGGGTGCATCCGTAGCCGTCTGCGAGCGTCTTCCACCCGGAAAGCATATCGAGAACCTTCTTTCTGTTTTCAGGACTGAACCAGGGAATGTTGTTGCGGAACTCGGTCTCCGAGAGTTCGTAATCCATCCCTATCTTTCCGGTGAGCAGGCCCTGTTCCAGAGGTGAGTAGGCCTGGATGCTGATGTTTTTGTCGATGCAGAAGGGGACCTGCTCCGACTCCACCTTCCTGTCGAGCATCGAGTACTTGAGCTGATTCGAATCTATCCTTCCCGTATCGAGATATTCTTTCATGTGGGATACGTCTGCATTGGAAACGCCGATTGCCCTGACCTTTCCCTCGTCCTTCATCCTGAGGAGGGCTGCCATCGTGTCCTCGATAGGGGTCTTGTCGGGCTCGACCGCCTGCCAGTGTGTCATGTAGAGGTCGATATAGTCCGTCCCGAGGCGCTTCAGGCTGATGTCGATCTCGGCGGAGATCGTTTCCGGCCGCAGCGATAGATTTACCCGCTTGTCCATCTGCTCGAATTTGAAGCTGCCCCTGTCGTCATGCCACCACAGCCCGCACTTCGTCGATAGTACGACCTTGTCGCGCCTTCCCTTGACGGCCCTGCCCACCACCTCCTCGCTGTGTCCGAACTCGTAAGCCGGTGCCGTATCGATCATCGTCACGCCGCTGTCTATCGCAGCGTGGATCGCCCTTATCGACTCGCTGTCGTCCGAATCGCCCCACCAGGGGCCGCCTCCGACAGCCCATGTGCCGAGGGCGATGCTCGATGCTTCTATTCCGGATTTGCCAATTTCTCTGTATTCCATCGGGAAACTCCTCTCAAGAGTTCGTTAACATGAGAATATGCCCTGTACCTGCACACCGTCAAGAAATTTATCGAGATTCAGCTCCGACAGATGCGGGTTCGTACGAGTAAGGGAAACTGCCCTCGAATTTCCCTGTCCTGAACACGCTCGCGAACAGGGCGTCCGGCTCAGGAGGGTAGGGACTGAAGCAGGACGCGATGAACAGGGCATCCTGCTGAAACTCCAGAGCAAAGAAAGGGTTCTCCATCGAGAGGATCGCAAACGGTATGTCTTGTTCGATACAGGTTCTGGCCCACTCGCCCTGACGGTTGTTTACCATACCGATGACGACGACATCGTACTGTTTCAGCCGCTCTGTGAACCTGCGTATCCTCGCTTTGTTTTCAGACCTCCCCGGTTTATACCTGATGTAGATCACGTCCCACGACGGCATATACCGGTTTGCGAGATCTTCGAACCGGGTGATAGGGGCGAGAAAAACTCCCCGGTAGCTCTGCCCCAGTGTCTCAGATGCATTTTCCACAAGAAGCTCATCGATCCGGGATGAGATTTTGACGATGCCCTCCGCTGATGCATCTGAGAGCCTGTTCGATACCGTTTCTATTGTGTCGCTGTATTTTATATCCTCAGGAAGATCGGCATAAAACCGGGAGAGTGTCGCCTGCTTCGCCCGAAGCACCCTCGAGACCCTGATATCGAGCTCATGCTCGCTCAGTATTCCGGACTCGAAGAGAAGCGGGAGTTTTTCCAAAAGCTTTTTCTGTTTTTCCCGTGTATGCGAAACAAGGATGAGGTCGGCTCCGGACCTGAAGGCGAGAATGAAGGACTTCACAATATCTCCCGTAAAGTCCTCCGCAGCCTGCATCTCGAGGTCGTCGGTTACGATGAGCCCTTCAAAGCCGAGGTCCTGTCTCAGCATGCCATTTACAATTACCGGAGAGAAGGATGCCGGGTAGATCGGGTCGAGCCCGGAATAGATGACGTGCGACACCATACATGCCCGGAGAGCTCCCTCCTTTATGAGATGTCTGTACGGCAGAAGGTGAACATCCTGGATTTCATCGGTGACGGAAACGACACCGAGCACGGACGTATGTGTATCGAAATCCGTCATGCCGTGGCCCGGGAAGTGCTTGGCCACGGCGGTTACCCCGTACTTTTCATGCTCGCTGATGAACGCCTTGGCCATGAAATAGACCTCATAAGGGTCGGAGCCGTATGAGCGCGTACCTATAACCATGTTTTGCGGGTTCGTGAGGACATCGACACAGGGTGCGAAATTCATGTTGATGCCGGACTCGCGCAGAGTAAGGGCGATGAGCCTCGATGCATATGTGCTGTTTGCGCAGTTGTATGAAGCGCCGATGAGCCCGGCAGAGGGCGCGAGTAAGATATCGTCATATCTGATGTGATTGACGGTACCCCCCTCCATATCGGTTGCGATGAAAGGAGGTATGCTCTCGTCGGAGATGTCTGTGAGGCGCTTGATCTCGGAAGTTAGGTCCAGAAGCTGCTTTTTGGAAGTCACATTCCTCAGGAACATCTTGATATTCCCGAGCTTTCCGGTGATGATCCAGTTTTTCATCTCGTCGTCCAGGCTGTCTTCATCGAAGCCGAAGACGAGGACCTGTCCGAGCTTTTCACCGAGGCTCATTCTCGCGAGGATTTGCCGCGTATCCTGCTCGAAAAAGTCGGAAACCTTTTCTTTCTGAGATGCCGACGAGGGCCTCGAACTGAGAGACAGGAGGATGAGCACAGCCAGTATGTATAGGCTACGTGGGTTCTTAATAGGGGGCATGTGGTTCACATACGGGCGTCAACAAGTTTTTGCTATGCCTTTTATTGTATATGGTGCGGTAGCATTTACCGTAAAAAGTACGACGGCACACTTAAACCCGCCGTTTTACATATCCCTTTCCACAGGCGATTGCCAGTCTCACCACGCGCCTCTTCCGAGCGTGGACGCTCCTCCGGAGCGAAACCGCATGGAGCCAACGATCCCCTGGATAGAAGGATACTTCCTGCCCCTTGACCCCATGCGGTGGCAAAAAACATAGGAAAACATCTTCAGGACCGAAGTTCTCCTTTGAGAAAATCGGTCCCGGGGACCAAAATCAGTCGAGCTTTGTAATCTTCAGGTTGTCTATACTTACCGACAGGCTGTTGGTCCTGAATGTAAAGTAATCTCCGGATTTTATCGGCGCTCCGAGGCTGAAGCGGTAGTAGTACTTATCAGGAGCAAACGGATCGTAGAACCTCCCGTTTCCTGTCCTTGTATCAACCCTGATCTTGATCGGGATCGTGTACTGGAGATAATCGGTCTTGAGGTATTCACTGCTTATCGGCATGAGATTACCGTACTTCATGATGTCTCCGGATGGGAACAACCTCCTCGAGAGGCCCATGTCCGTGGAGCCCTTGCTTTCGTATAAGTGAAGGAAACCGCCGGGGTATCCATAAGCCTTGGGGTCCCAAGTGATCCATCCGAGCAGCGACTTGCCGTTTCCCCAGGATCTGGTCTTCGTCGGGTTGTCGGTGCAGATATGGATTCCGAATCCTGCGTAATTATCCTCGCCACCTTTTACATACTTCACGTCGAACTCGTAGAGTATGATGCCTGACTGTTTTGCCGGTATCGATATCATCGCCATGTTTTCCCCAGCGGCAGTCTGGACGAGTCTTCCGTGTATCACCTTCCAGTCTCCGCTGGCCGGCATCCATCTTGTCAGGGTGGTGCTGTCGAACGTCTCGTAAACGAGTGTTCTCTCAGAGAATGCAAATACCGCAGTTAAAAGAAACACCACAACAAGGACACACTTCAACCATCTCATTTTATTCCTCCCTTCTAATTTATTATAATTGGTGAATAATATTACTATGTAATTATTAACGGGTAGGCGGTTTATGTCAAGTGAATAATGGAATAATTGGTGAAATAATTCAATTATTCCCTTGATGCTTCCGGGGGTAAAAGAGCCTGTCTATCTACCCTCGTGTTACAGCAAACGGCCACATATGGAGTCCCCCCTCAAGTATCGCAACTTTATTGAATCCGCGGGCCTTGAGGATGAGAGAAGCCTGGTAGGCGCGTGAGCCGGACTGGGAAACGAGGATGACCCTGCGGTCCGGGAGGATTTCGTCGATCCTCCGCCTGAGGTTCTCTATCGGAATTAGATCAAACCCCGGGATCCTCTCCTCTTCATACTCCTGCGGTGTCCTGACATCCAGAAATACGTATTCCTCGCCCTTCTCCTGCAGGAGCGACTGTACATCGTTAGCTGAGACCCCCTCGAAAAGCCCCTCGAGCTTGTTCTGCAGGACGTTTGCAGCCACAACGATTGCGCCCACCGCACTCGAATAAGAAGGGGCGTAGCCCAGATCCACAGTAAGAATATCGTCCACATTACCGGTCTTGGAGATAACCATCGCCGCGATATCTATACGTTTGGCGACTTCCCCCCTTCCCACGATCTGTACCCCCAGAAGTTTTTTTCTCTCCCTGCATGCGGTCATCTTGACATTGATGATTTCCGCTCCGGGTATGAAAGGCTCCTTGTCGTATTCCGGTACGTAGCTTGATATGACCTCGCAGCCGGCCTTTTTCGACTCCTTCTCGTTCAGTCCGGTTTTTGCGACGTGAAAGTCAAATACCTTTATTATGATCGTTCCGGTTACAGGGCTGAACTTAGTCTTCTGTTTGCCGGTGGCATTACTCCCCGAGATCCTCCCCATACGGTTCGCAATGGAGCCGAGGGGAAGGTAAAAGGGCCTGTCCAGTACCGAGTGCCAGGTTTCGGCGCAGTCTCCTGCTGCGTAGACCGAAGGATCGGAGGTCTGGAGGAATTCGTTGACCGCTATTGCTCCTGTCGGCCCCTTTGTGAGTCCCGCCTGCACGGCAAGCCCTACGTTGGGATTTATCCCCATTGCAAGTATCACGAGGTCTGCCGGCAGCCTGAAATTGTGGAGCTGTACATATTCGACTCGCCTTTTTCCTATGAAATTGCTGACCGATTCGTTCTTAATTATCCTGATACCCTTGAGAGCCATGTGCCGCTCAACGAGCGCGGCAAGCTCGGGATCGAGGAACGAAAGGATCTGATCACACTTCTCGACGATCGTCACCTTAGCGCCGGAAACGGTAAGCGCCTCCGCCGTCTCGACGCCTATAAGCCCGCCGCCGATAATCACAACGTCTCTTGCCATGTCGTTTACAAGAGCCGTCTTGATCTGCTCGGAATCGTGCACTCCGTGCAGGGTAAAGATGTTCTGCAGGTTTACGCCGGTGGTCTCCGGTACGATCGGGTAGCTCCCTGTTGCGAGTATAAGGGAATCGTACGGGAGTTCGAATTCCTGGTTGGTCATGAGATCCCGATATGCCACCGACTTGTTTTGGCGGTCTATCGAAGTCACCTCGCAGAGTGTCTTGACATCGATGTCCTTGACCGCCCTGAAATACTCAGCGCCTCTCTGACTACCGCTTATCGCTTCCGAGAGCTCCCGCTGCGTTTTGAGGTGTCCTGAGATGTAGTAGGGGAGTGCGCACCCCGCATAGGAGAGGTAGTTCTGCTTCTCGAGAATGGTGATATCGGCAGTCGGGTCGAGCCTTCTCGCACGAGATGCCGCCTTCGGGCCTGCGGTTGCTCCTCCCACGATCACGATCCTGCGCCTCCGCTCACCTTCCCGGTTTAAAGGAGCGTCGCGCTTCGCTACCTCGACAAGAGGAAGAGTGAAGAAGAACTTGGCCCCCTCGCCCTCCTTGCTTTCGAGGCTGATGGTTCCTCCGCAGAGGTCTAAAACCTGTTTTACTATTACCATCCCGAAACCGGTTCCGGTTGCATCGAACCTGCGAGCGTTCTGCGCACGGTAGAATTCTTTGAAGATATTGGACTGTTCATCGACAGGAATACCGATTCCGCTGTCCTTGACAACTCCTGTAACCGTCTTTTTTGTCTCGTCATACCCCAGGCTGTAGCTGACTTCTCCGTACTGGTTCGAGTACTTCACCGCATTCTCGAGCAGGTTCAGCACGACCTGCTTGATGCCGAGACGATGTCCCTTGACGATGAGCTTCTGGTTCGGTATGTTGACATCGAATTTTATATCCTTCTCTCGTATCTTATCGCGCAGCTCCTCTATTGCGAGCATGGAGATCCCGACGAGGTCTATGCGCTCGAACTCTATCTTGCCTGACCTGAGCTTTTCCAGCTCTATGATATCTGCGATGAGTCTCTGGAGTGTTTCTGCACTCCGCTTAATAGAAGAGACGATGGTAAGCTGCTTGCCGTTCAGCTTCCCCGCATACTCACCGAGGAGCGTGTTGATGCTGAAGATGATGGTGAGGAGAGGGGACTTCATCTGATGAGCGCTTACGATGAGGTACTCGTTTCTCTCCTTGACGAGCTTTTCGACCTCCTGCTTGTAATCGTCGATGAGACTCGACATTCGTTCAATTTCGTACTTCGGGTCTTTCATAAGATGCTATACCTCGTTCGGCCGGAATCTTTAGAATATCTTAATCCATTTAAGAGAATGTAGCAACTCACAATTTCCAGCATGCTGTCGGGAGGGTATCGTTATTATGAAGCCGTAAGAGAGTACAGGACCGCTTGTCAGTCCTGTTTCCATTCGTTCTTATAATCATCAATGACAGTCTTGTCACAGAGCTTTATCCCGAAGATATAGGACCCTCTGATGAGCGCGTGTGCGGCAACCGTCGATGCAAAGAGGAGGATGGGGATACAGATAAGCGCTTTGACACCGACAGCAGTGAACCCGTAGTGCAGAAAGACACCGAAGAGGATGCTCCAGGTACCGAGGGTAACCGATTTTGTAGCGGCCTGGAGACGGTTGTAGACATCGGGAAGCCTCAGCAGTCCGATGCAGCCGAAAAAATCAAATGCCACTCCTATGCCGATGAAGACAAGACCTATGATCTCATTCATTTAATTTTTTCCTTGACAGGTATTTTGCAAGGGTAATAGTGCCTATGAAGCTCAAGATAGCCCATGTGATGGCAATGTCGATGATGAACTTTCTCCCGGTTTTCAGGACCATGAGAGCGCATATTCCAACGACGAGTATTCCGAAGATATCGATCCCCACCATTCTATCAGCAATCGACGGCCCCCTGATTATCCTGAACAGGCATATGAAACTGAGTCCGATGAGTATATAGAGAAGAATGTCGATTGTTGAAATCATT
>DATKZJ010000225.1:0-3447 GCA_035527995.1 Spirochaetota bacterium
AAATACTTTCTTGCGCATTATTCCGCTCCTTCTATATATGAGATACAGTTATGGCAAGGTAGTAACTTATCTGTATATATTAAAAAATAATATCACGCCTTGGGAATATTTCAACTCAAAACGCTGATTATTTTATGTTAATATTATAACCAGCACTGACCGGGAACATCTAAAATAGTCATTGACTGTGTAAAACCGTTGAATTATTATTCGCTAAACCTAAATCGAGCGCAGAGGATAATCTATGTCGTACGACGATACCCTGTTTCTCCCCAAAACAGGGTTTCCCATGAGAGCGGGCCTCACGAAGAGGGAGCCCGAAACCCTGAAACGGTGGGAGAAGGAGAAAATATACGAAAAGGTGCTTGAGAAAAGAAAGGGAGGCGAGACCTTCATACTGCACGACGGGCCTCCGTACGCAAACGGAAAGATCCATATCGGGACAGCATACAACAAGATTCTGAAGGACTTCATCGTCAAGTACAAATCGATGTCGGGGTACTACTCGCCCTACATCCCGGGATGGGACACGCACGGCCTTCCGATCGAGACCGAGGTGATCAAGGCATACAAGCTGAAACGTGAGCAGCTCTCTTCGATCGAATTCAGGAAGAGGTGCAAGGAGTTTACCACGAGGTACATAGGGACAATGACCGAGCAGTTCAAGAGGCTCGGCGTATGGGGAGAGTGGTCCGATCCCTATATCACTTTCCATCCCGGATACGAGGCGAAACAGATCGAGGTATTCGGTGAGATGGCAAAGAAGCAGTACATCTACAAGGGCCTGAAGCCGGTGTACTGGTGTACGACCTGCGTCACTGCACTCGCCGACGCGGAGGTCGAGTACCACGATCACACCTCCCCCTCGATCTACGTAAGCTTCGCCGTGAAGGAGGAAAGGCACAAGTTCGAGGAGCTCAGGGAGGCGAAATTCGTCATCTGGACGACCACTCCCTGGACTATCCCGGGTAATACGGCCTGCGCGCTCCACCCGGATTTCGAGTACACGCTGTTCGAGAGCGGCGGGGAGCGATATCTCGTTGCCACAGAACTCCTCGATAATTTTCAAGCGAATACAGGGATCAAGGTTGGGCGAAGGATAAAAACATACAGGGGAACGGATCTCGAGGGCGTGGTACTGGTCCACCCGTGGATCGACCGCGACTCTCCCATCGTGTTTGCCGATTATGTCACCCTTGAAACAGGTACGGGAATCGTCCATACCGCCCCGGGCCATGGGCTCGAAGACTATGAAACAGGACAGAAGTACAATCTCGACGTCGTCTCCCCGCTTGACGACCTCGGCAGGTTCACGTCCGAGGTCCCGAAGTTCGAGGGCATGTTCTGCTACGACGCGAACCGGGCAATCATCAGCTACCTGGATGAAATAGGCGCGCTGCTCGGCGGCGGAGACCTCTCCCACAGCTACCCGCACTGCTGGAGGTGCAAGAACCCCGTCATCTTCAGGGCGACTGAGCAGTGGTTCACTTCGATCGAAGGTTTCAGGAAAGAAGCGCTCGGCGCCATCGACGAAGTTACCTGGTACCCCGGCTCGAGCATCAACCGGATAAAGTCCATGGTGGAAAACCGCTCCGACTGGTGTATCTCACGCCAGCGCACCTGGGGGGTCCCGCTTCCCATCTTCTACTGCGAAGGGTGCGGACGCGAAGTCATCACCGAATCCACGCTGAAAGCGGTTATCGACCTCTTCGCCAAAGAAGGCTCAGACAGCTGGTGGGAGAAGAGCGCTGAGGATATCCTTCCGGACGGCTTTCGCTGTCCTCATTGTAAAGAGGGGGACAGGTTTGTAAAAGAGAAGGACATTATGGACGTGTGGTTCGATTCGGGCACCTCGCACGCGGCGGTACTCGAGACGAGGGACGAGCTCCACTGGCCGGCAGACCTCTACCTCGAGGGCTCCGACCAGCACAGAGGGTGGTTCCAGTCCTCACTTCTTACCGCGGTTGCGGCGCGCGGGAGGGCGCCCTATCGAACCGTGCTCACCCACGGGTTCACCGTGGACGGCGAAGGAAAGAAGATGAGCAAATCTCTCGGCAACACTGTGGACCCTGAAGAGGTAATACAGAAATACGGTGCCGACATCCTGAGGCTTTGGGTCGTCTCCTCCGACTACGCTGTCGACGTCAGGGTCTCGCAGGAGATCCTCGACCAGCTCGTCGATGCGTACAGGAAGATAAGGAACACCATACGGTTCATGCTCGGAAACCTCGCAGGCTTCAATCCGGGGAAGGACATTGTAGACAAAGAAGAGATGGAGCCAATAGACCGGTGGCTGATACATCGCCTCCAAGAGGTCACGCAGAGGACAAAAAAATCGTACGATTCCTGGCAGTTTCATACAATCGTGCAGGAAATTTTAAACTTCTGCAACATCGACCTTTCCTCCTTCTATCTCGACATCGTGAAAGACCGTCTCTACTGTTCAGGTCCCACGAAAAAGAGAAGATCTGCACAGTCCGCGATACACGAAGTCCTCGTCACTCTTCTGAGGGTCTTGGCCCCGATCCTCACATTCACCACAGAGGAGGCGCACACCGTGCTGAAGGAGGAAATCTACCTCCCCCACGATGTCGCGGCTGAACCCAGCATCCACCTCGAAGACTTTCCCAAGCCCGATGAATCCCGGCTCGACCCCGATCTCTCATCGCTTTGGGAGACTCTTATCCTTGTGAGACGCGATGTCCTCAAACCGATAGAGAATCTCAGGGAGAAGAAGATCATAGGGCACTCCCTCGAGTCAGTGGTTTCCATATACGCCGAAGCCGATGTCTACGACATCCTGGAGAAAAACATCGACGAGCTCGCTCCCCTCTTCGTTGTATCCGGGGTCAGACTACATAAAAAGGACGGGGCTCCGGGCGAGTGCTTCCGCGGCGAGACTGTCGACGTCACCGTCGAAAAATCAAAAGAAAACAAGTGCAACCGCTGCTGGAAATACGAGGAGAGTGTGGGGAAAGACCCCCTGCATCCCGACCTGTGCGGGCGCTGCAGCAGGGTCGTTGCAAAGCACTACTCCTGACCCGCAAACAGGGGTTTAAGCGGTCCCACAGCGGCCCTTGTCTCACAAAGCCGTGCGGAATGTGAATCCGGCGGTCGCACATCGTCATAATACCCGGCTCATCGCCGTTTTTGGCCCTAAATACCTTTTTGCGCTTCCTTGTACGGTTCCTGCAGTATCCGTTTATCGGAGATTACCGGCCGGCAATTGCAAAAGCTCGCATTTCGGCGGGCAGGAATAATTAACCATAACATGTGAAAGCGAGTTTTTAACGTCTGTAATCATTATATAATATGTATGAGCAGTGAAGTAAAAAAGCCAAAGGCGCGGAGTTTGCCCCAAACCTCTTATAAGGAATGGGGGGTTCAATCCCCGTTTCTCATGACCAACAGCAAACTGTAAGGAACGGGGCTTTTGGCGCTTTTCTC
>DATKZJ010000226.1:0-4685 GCA_035527995.1 Spirochaetota bacterium
CCGCAGTTCGGAACCTTTGGAATGGAGCTTCTCTTCGGCCAGACCCTGAGGCCCGTGTCCGACCCTGCGACACTCCAGCAGATGGTGTACGGGGGAAAGCTGAAGATAGGAAAACCTGAGGGTTTTCTCTGGGGCCTGACCCTTCTGAAGGCGACGGACACGGTCTCGAGCATCAATGCGAGCCCACAGGACAACCTTGTACTCGGGACGGATTTCAATTTCTCCCTCGCCGAAGGCAAGGTGCTCCTCTCTCTCGATCTGAACGAGAGCCTTTACAACTCGGATATTACAGACGGGCCTTCGGACGCTCTCGGGTTCGATCCGTCGGGACTCTCCTGGCTGTTTGTCATAAACGAACATATGACGCCGTTAATACCAGGTTTTTCGACCTTCGCCGGAAAGGCCGCCATGAAACTCGGCCCGTTCTTCGAGAACACCCTCAATGCCGAGTTCAGCTATGTCGGACCCTCGTACAAGTCGCTCGCAAACACTGCCATCACGAATGACAAGGCCGGAATAAGAGCGTGGGACACCGCATGGCTCTTCGGAAGGAACGTGTATCTGTCCTTTGCATTCCAGTACTACTGGAACAACCTGATGGATACTCTCGATTATACCACCAACACGCTCGGCGGCTCGGGATACGCCTATATCTATGCAACAGATTATCTCACGATCAACACCGGATTGAACTACCTCACCTCCTCTGATGCGTCAAAGAGCGGTGTTGACCTTACCAACATCACGGTGGACGGAGGTGTCTCGTACGACATGGAGGTTTTTGATTCGAGCTCGACTGCGTATGTCAACGCCACGGCGTCATTTGCGACGGACAACAGTCCTATAACACCTGCAAATGCGTACAGTACAAGCGATTTTTCCACGCGCGCGGGGTTCATAAGCTACTTCAACGCGCTTCCGCTCGACACCAAGGCGGAGGTTGGGTATGATTTCGGCGACTCCCCTGATTCCATCTATGTCGAGGGGAGGGCGGGATACTGGTTCTTCCCGGAGGAGATACTCTACACATACGTGAGCGCGAACTATTCCACAGGGCCTCAGCTTTTGGAAACTGAAATCGGCGCATCTGCCGACGTGCCGTGGGATGTTTCTCTCGAGGCGAAATTCGAATACATAACGTCTCCGAGCAGCTCCAACCTGCGGATATCCGCCGGAGCGACAAAAGAGTTTTAAAGGCCGGGTACGACCTGTGCCTGCGGAACAGCAGCGCTTGGTAACCTAATGTGGACAAGCCACATTCTTGATGAAAAAGGCAAGAAAATCAGTATTAAGGTACTGAGGAGGCTTTCGAAAAGGGATAGAGAATCGGGTGTCCTTAATCTCAAGGAGTTTGCGATGGATAAGGAAAAGAAGCGATTGATCATAATTCTCGTAATCGGATTTTTTTCTGCAGTCGCAATGATATTTGCGTCTGTCGGACTTACATTTTTCGAGAACATGGAGCACCGCATGACGGATTTCAAGTTTTCGGTGCGTGACGTAAACTACGAGGGTCTCGCAGGCTCCGATATCGTTATTGTCGGTATCGACGATCAATCCTATGCCAGCCTTGGTACGTTCCCCTGGCCAAGGTCCGTTCATGCGACGCTTGTGAACAACCTCAAGCGGGCGGGCGCGAGGACCGTGCTTTTTGATATCGAGTTTACCGAGGACAGCAAGGACCCCTATCAGGACATCGCATTGAGCGAAGCTATCGAAAAGGCGGGGAATGTGGTACTCGCCGGCAAGATGATCGACCAGGAGCGGGAGGGATTTTCCTTGTCGAGCCTCCTGCCGCCTATCGAGAGATTGAGAGAAGTCGCTCATTACGGGCTCACAGGGACCAAGTTCGATACGGACGGGTTCGTGCGCAGATACATCCTTTTCAGGGACTACGAGGGTGAGAGAATATTTTCTCTCGGTCTTGCTACCCTTATTAAAGACCTCAATCTGGAAGGGGACCCGGCAGGCTGGTTCGTCGAGCTCGGCACGGGCGACTACATGCTCGGCGGGACGTATTTTATCAAAAAATACGATGACATCCCCTCTGCGTTTATCAACTATTACGGCCCTGCGCACTCCTTCAACACGGTTTCATATGAACAGGTTGTCGATGAGGAGGGGTTCCAGCACCTGCTCGAGAGGGACACGTTCAAGGGCAAGGTCGTACTCGTGGGCGCGACGATAGAAGAGCTCCACGATAACTTCCCGACACCGTTCTATATCTCGGGCAAGGAGACTCTCACCCCGGGAGTCGAGATCCATGCGAACTTTGTACAGAACGTCCTTGACCAGAATTACATCACGAAGGTATCGGATCTCTACGTGTATCTCATCACGCTTATTTTTACACTGGCCCTCGCCTATATCATCAAGAAAACAAAACCGCTCATCGGTATATTGAGTGCGGTCGGAATCGCTGCCGTATATCTCGTTGTCAATATATTTCTCTTTGCCCGGGTACAGATCCTCATGAACTTCATCACGCCGATGACCGGCATCGGTCTCTCGGTTATCGGGTGTATCGCGTATCAGTACTTCTCCGAAGAGAAGGAGAAGATGAGGGTCCGTTCCGTGTTCAAGCACTATCTCGCGGAGAACGTCGTTGAATCGGTCCTCGAGGACACCGACGCGCTCAAGTTCGGCGGGGAGAAAAAGCACCTCACAGTACTCTTTTCGGACATCCGTTCATTTACGACCTATTCGGAAAAGTACCTGCCGGAAGAGGTGGTATCGATACTCGGAGAATACCTCACAGAGATGGTCGATGTGATTCTGCAGTATCAGGGGATGCTCGATAAGTTCGTGGGTGACGAGGTCATGGCTGTTTTCGGGGCGCCCTACTATATGGAGGACCATGCTGAAAAGGCGTGTTTTGCCGCGCTCGAGATGATACGCACACTGGACAGACTGAAGGAGAAGTGGAAGGAGGAGGGAAGGGAGATATTCAATATCGGTATCGGAGTGAATACGGGCGATATGATCGTCGGCAACCTCGGGTCGACGCAGATATTCGACTACACAGTGATAGGAGATGCGGTCAACCTCGGGGCGAGGCTCGAAGGAATAAACAAGGTGTACCAGACGGCCAATAACATCATAATAAGTGAGTTTACACAGAAAGAGATCGGCGACTCGATAATCACGCGGGAGCTTGATTCGGTTCGTGTGAAGGGAAAGAAGCTGCCGGTGGCGATCTTCGAGCTCGTGGGCGAGAAGGACGTGATTGTATACCCCGAGGAATTTCTGGGACATTTCACCGAGGGACTCACAGGCTATAAGGCCATGGAGTGGGACAGGGCAATAAAGGAGTTTCGCGCAGCGCTGCAGGTGAAGGATGACGAAGTGAGCAAGATGTATATGAAGCGCTGTCAGCACTTTAAGAAGAATCCGCCCGGTGTGGACTGGGATGGTGTATTCACCCTGAAGACGAAATAGTATCCAATCATGCACAATAAAACTTCTTTTAGAAGAACCCGCCCGGTGTGGACTGGGACGGCGTATTCACTCTGAAGACGAAATAGTATTAACCCCCCCATTTCTAATTATTCACGAAATAGTTAGGGAAGGGGGTTTTAAATGTGGGAAATAACTTCTTGAAGCGCTTGTGGGTTCAGCAAGACCCCGCCTCTCTACTCTCTCATCTATCATAAGCAGGGTAGTATGGATGCAGACCGGCAGGTCGTTTTTAATGCGGTTTTCTAAACAATTGCCAATGATGACTTGGCAGACTTTTATAATCTTATATAAAAAAATAAATTTTACGGTGAACAAAGCGACAACCCCCCCATTCTTTCCTATGACGATTGCACATAAGGAATGGGGATTAACCCCCAAATTCTTTAATATTTACAGTGATTTGTGAGAAATGCGGGTTGTTACTGTTTAAAAGAGTGTCATTCGCATTTAGATGTGTTAGTCAATACTTTGAAAAAGGGTCGAACCCCATCTAAATGGGGGTTAATCCTCTTTCAGACGCCCGATTATATTCTCGGCATCTTCCAGAAGTTTTATAATCTCAGGGTCATTGATGCGGTAGCACACCTCGTTTCCCTTCTTCGTCTTCACGAGTATGTTCTTGTTTTTTAAAATTGCAAGGTGCTGAGAGGTGTTGGGCTGGTTCAGTTTCAAAAGATCACTGATATCGTTGACACAGAAATCGTGGTCCTTGATTGCACGCAGTATGTTTATCCTCGTCGGGTGTGCAATGGCTTTGAAAAAGTTGGCTACTTTATTTTCATTAACCACCTTTCTTCCTTAAAAAAAGGGACAGCGCTTTATCGCTGTCCCTTTTTTATTTTCAAGAAATTATTGCCAGGATGTCACTCCTTTGCACGACGAGGTATTTTTTGCCCTCAAAATCGATCTCATCACCCGTGTATTTCCCGAACAGGACCTTGTCGCCTTTCTTCACCAGATCTTTCATCTCTTCATCCGTCCCGACTGCAACGACCGTACCCAGCTGAGGCTTTTCCTTGGCAGTATCCGGAATTATAATTCCACCGGGCGTCTTTTGATCTTCGACTTCCTCTCGCTCGACAAGGACTTTGTCATCGATAACCTTGAGTTTCATGTAGTTCCTCCTACTCTTATAGTACATTTATTGATTTCGGTAAATAGATCGCCGCCTAATGCTTTATATCGAGTAACCTGTCGATTTCCTTCCTGTTGAACCCTACGATAGG
>DATKZJ010000227.1:0-11364 GCA_035527995.1 Spirochaetota bacterium
ATGCGGATCGTAGCTGCCTGCTTCAGGGCACCCGATTTGGATCGTGTATACTTAAAGAAGCTTTCATCACGTAGAGGCGATCCCCGCTACTCCATCCTACCCCTGATGATCGCCTTCGGTTTTATCCAGAAGATCATTGCAGGCAGTACGAATATCACTCCGATGAGGCAGCCGATCATGGTGACAGAAATGAGGAGCCCGAAATAGAGTATGGGCTTGAAGCTTGAAAAGAGGAGAACGCAGAACCCGGCGATGAGGGTAAACGAGGTGAAGAAGATCGGAATACCCGAGTTTACGAGCGCGCTTTTTATCCTCTCTGTGAGAGGCAGATCGTGCCTGGTACGGGCAAACCGTATCATATAGTGTATGGCGTTGTCCACACCAAGCCCGACAGCGATGCTCGCGATCATAGCGGTAATGAAGTCGAGCGGGATCTTGAAGTAGCTCATTGCCCCAAAGTTCAACAGAAGTCCGAAGATGATAGGGACGAGCCCGAAGAGCCCGTGCGTGAAGGATCTGAAGGTAAGAGATATTATGAAGAAGACGATGAGGATACTGATGCTGATGCTGAGCAGCTGGGACCGGATCGTGTAGTCGACGAGGGAGAGGTAGATGAGGTCAACACCGGACATATCCACATTTATCCCATCGAACTTGTTTTTGCTCATATACTCCTCAAACTCCCTCCTGAACTGCTTCATTTCAGTAATCGTTGGGTCATCCATGTTCACCCTCGTAACCCGCACTACCATGCTGGCGTGTCTGAAGTCCTCTGTGATGACATTGGAGAGGCTCTTGGTAAGCTCCGTCATCTTGAACAGAAGAAGGATCTTGAGCAGGTCTGCATCGGTCTCCGGCAGTCTGTAGTATTGAGGGTCGTTTTTATTGAGGAGCTGGTTCGCCCTCTTTATGTACCCTACAAGTGAGGTCGTCTGGCCGAACAGGTTCTTTTGTCTGACCCACTGTTCCACACTGTCGACGTACCGCAGAGTGGCAAGGCTCTTGAAGTTGAGATCTTCTCGCTCATCGGTCTCGAAGTTGATATTTATCGTGGAAACACCGCCGAAGTTAGACCGAATGAACCGCTCATTGGCGAGGATCACAGAGTTCTTCTTGAAGTAGCGTTTCCAGCTCGTATCTACGACGATATTTCTTATGCCGGCGATAGACCACGCCCCCACGAGAAGGGCAAGCAGCAGGATGATCTTCCAGCGGAGCGCTATGATGGAGGCGAGACGGTGGAACAGGGCGTTTAGCCTGCTGCCGCTCTTCCACGCATGGAACTCTCTTTTAGGTTTTTTTAGCACGCAGAGAATACTCGGGAGAAAGGTGAGGCTAAGGCACATGGAGAAGAATACGCCGATGAGCACGAATATCCCAAGCTCACGCATCGGCTTGATCTTGTTTATCGTGAGCGCGGCAAAGCCGGCGATGGTGGTTACCGATGCCAGTACAATGGTCTTTCCGATGCTGTTCATGGAGGTTTCGATGTTTTTATATCTGCCCCCATCGTTGTTGATGTCCTTGTAGTACTGGTTGAGGAAGTGAATACTGTAGGAAGAGGAGATCACGAGAATGAGAGTGGGCAGCATGACGCCCACAATCGTGATCTGTTTTCCGAACAGCCCCATGAGGCCAAGGGTCCAGATGATGCTCCCTATCATGATGGAGAGAGGAAGAATTATCCCTCTCGCGGACCTGAAGTTTGTGAGCAGTACCAGTATGACGAGCACAACAATGGGAATGGCGAGACGTATCGCGTCCCTGCTCACATACTCCTGGACCCATGACTCGATGATGGGTCTTCCGTGAATGTAGAACTCCTCAGGACCCCTGTAAGGCTCCACGATGCTGAACAGTTTGGCTTTTATCCCTTCCGTGTTGTAGTCGTCCTTCAGACGTATGTAGATTGCGATGGATTCGCCGTTTTCCGAGACGACGACGTTCTTTAGCGTAGGTTCGGAGAGCATCTCCTTTTTGTATTGTTCTATCTTCTCCCTAGACTGAGGGATCTCTTTGCCCGGGAAACTCTCCTTTATTACGATCATACCGAAGAGATACTTGAACACAGTAGCATTGAGAGGGTCAATAACCTCATCTACCTCAGGGAGTTTCTGGATCTCTTCGGATATCTTCTTTATCTTCGTCAGCGTAGAAAGAGAATATGCATCGTCCGACTGTACGCTAATCATGACGAAGGTGGATGACCCGAATCTCTTCAGAGTGCGTTTGAGGCTTATGAGTTCCTTGTTGTTCTCCGGCGCGAGGTCTATGAGGTTCGAGGAAATTCGTACGTTTTTTGCGAAGTATGCAAACAGGAGTGTGATAAGTATAACAATAATAATAATGGGGATACGAAGACGAATAATGGTTCGAGCAACCCTATTCAGCATCAGGAACAGACCGATTTTTTCCCAAAATATATACTAATGGCTTTAGACTGTCAACAAACTATTAGACTACAATCGGAAACTTGTCGGCAAAGAATAAAACTTTCCGTTTTTCGGATATTTTAATACATTAATATTAAAAGTGTCGAGTCTTTTTCCATGAACAACAGTCCAATTATCAAATGCAGAAAATGCGGTGCAAAGAACCGTTTGATTATAGACAACCTGCACTCAGTGCCCCGCTGCGGAAAATGCAAGGACCCTCTTGTAATTCCTGACAGTGCGATCAGTATAGGAGGGGGCGAATTTCATTCGGAGGTGCTCCAGGAAACACTCCCGACGGCGGTGGACTTCTGGGCTCCGTGGTGCGGTCCATGCAGGATGGTGTCTCCTGTACTGGAGGAGATCGCCAGGGAGAATCCCGGAAGGATCAAGGTCGTGAAGGTCAACTCCGATGAAAACCAGGACCTCTCCGCACAGTACGGCATACAGGGTATTCCCACTATCATACTCTTCAGAGATGGAAGGGAAGTTGACCGCCTCATAGGGGTGGCTCCCAAAGAACATATTGTCAGGTTCCTTCGGCTTTGAGCCGCAGGATCGAAGCTTGATGCTGCGACTTACATTTCCTTCCTCCTGAAATCGACAGAGAAAGACCGGTGAAGCAGGATTTACTCTTTTACAGGAGAGGATTATGTCCCAACTGCAACGATTCGGAGTATCCATAGAGAAGACCCTTCTCGACTCGTTTGATCATTTTATTCTTGAGCACGGATTTCAAAACCGCAGCGAAGCGATTCGAGATCTCATCAGAGAAAAGCTCTCGAAGGAGAAGGGATTCAAGGACGAGAGCGTCATGGGGATCGTTACAACGATCTACAACCACCACATAAGAGGTCTTTCAGAAAAGCTTACCGAGATCCAGCACCACTACCAGGAGCTGATACTCTTTACGAACCATGTACATATCACGCACGAGCACTGTCTGGAGGTAATCGTTGTCCGGGGCGAGGAAAAGGTACTGAGGGATTTCACAACGAGAGTCGGCGGACAGCGGGGAGTACTCATGGCGCTCCCCTCGTTTTTTTCTCTTGAACTCGATGGCTTCGAAGAATCCATCGAACACAACAGGCATGAAGGGTCCGACGGTTAACGATTATCCCTTCGGCCTGAGAGCGCGTTTTATAGCGGATATGAGCTCATCCGGTTTTATCGGTTTCTCGAGATATTCGTCGATAGGAAGGATCTCTCCGTCACGCTCAGGGTCATACTTGAATCCAGTTACCTTTCCAACGGATGTGACCATGACGATGGGAAGGGCACAGACCTCCGGGTCGTTTCTTATCTTGTGAGTGATCTGAAAACCTTCGTCCGGTGTTGCCATCATCACATCGAGAATGATGATGTCAGGATTTTCCTCCTTTATCTTTCGAAATCCCTCCTTTCCGTCAAACGCGGAAATGACCTCATAGCCTTTCTCTTCGAGGATGAGTTTTTCTGCTTCAACAATGTCTACATCATCGTCGATTATTAATACCCTCTGAGGCATCCATTCTCCTCCGATCTTATATCAAAAGCACTGGTGAGTGGGCTCCTGTACGGCCCATTGTTTCCTTGACCCACTATTTCTATGTTATTAAATTAAATTACAAACTCGTTCGCGGTGTGAGCGGGAGTAGTATCCTTTTGTACCATATTTTGTAAAAAAGTCAAGCAGATTATCTCAAATATCGATGCATGAACTGTCGATTGCAGAAGAACTACTACAGATAATAGAAAAGAGGGCCTCGGAGGAAGGCATCCGGAGGGTGGAAAGGATAAACCTCAGGATTGGTGAATACTCAGGGATCCTGCCCGACTCGCTCGAGTTTGCGTTTGAGGTACTCTCCAGGGGGAAGATCACAGAGGGCGCATCTGTAGAAGTAGAGATGATCTCGCCGAAATTCTCATGCGGAAAGTGCGGCGAGGCGGTGCTTTCGCATGAAACAAACTGCCCGAAGTGCGGCAGCGAGGATCTCACGCTGCATTGCGGTGACGAGCTTGAGATCATCTCCTTTGAGGGTGAATGAGAGGATAGACAGATGAAGGTAAATGTGATGGCGGATATCCTGAAGGCAAACGATCTGCTCGCGAAGGATATCGAGAAGCTTCTACGCGATAAAAGGATCGTTTCCTGGAACCTCATGGGATCACCGGGTTCGGGGAAGACGGCCGTCCTGGAAAAGGCCATTCCAATGCTTCCCGAGGGTATGCGCGTGGCTGTAATCGAGGGGGACCTGGCGACCTCCAACGATGCGGAGAGGATCGCCAAGACAGGGGTACAGTCGGCGCAGATCAACACGAATGGCGCCTGTCACCTCGATGCGGCTATGGTCCGGTCTGCATTGGAGATGATAGATCTGGACGGGATTTCTATCCTGTTCATAGAAAACGTCGGCAACCTCGTGTGTCCTGCCGGTTTCTCACTCGGTGAAACAGGAAGGATCATTGTATCGAGCGTCACCGAGGGACACGATAAGCCGGAGAAGTATCCATCCATGTTCAGCACGGCTGACCTCGTTCTGGTGAACAAGATGGACCTCGTATCGAGCACCGATTTTCGAATGGATTACTTTATGAAAGGAATAAAGAGGATTAAACCGAAGGCGGATGTCATCCCTGTCTCCGCACGAGATGGTTCCGGGTTTGAGGAGCTCATCAGCTGGATTGCTGATCATATTCCGGGCTCCCCGTAAACTCTTTTCATATGAGCGATAACAGCCGCATTGGCGCCACTATCACCTTCTCGGGGATTGTACAGGGTGTCGGCTTTCGGCCTTCTGTCTACAGGACGGCCAGACGATACAACCTCGCGGGTTCCGTAAGGAACACGGACGAGGGAGTGAGCGTGGAGGTGGAGGGCACCGAAAGCAGTGTCACGAACTTCTACAGGGAGATGATCGAATCCCCCCCCAAGCTCGCCGAGATTACGGGAAGCTCCATAGACTGGCACCCTCCTGTCGGACTGACGAGCTTCAAGATCAGTACAAGCGAGGAGGAGGGCTCAGGATACACCCCAATCTCTCCTGACATTGCAACCTGCGACGACTGCCTTCGAGAAATCCTGGACCCCTCCGACAGAAGGTACAGGTACCCGTTTACAAACTGCACGAACTGCGGTCCCCGCTTCACAATAGTGCGGACAATACCGTATGACAGAAAGAACACCACAATGAGCGGGTTCGACATGTGCCCGAGGTGCAGAGATGAGTATGAAGAACCGGAAGACCGCAGATACCATGCTCAGCCGAATGCGTGCCCGGTATGCGGTCCGGGGCTGAAGCTTTTTCTCCCGGACGGAAGCGAGATCGACGGGGACCCTGTTGATGAGTGCGTCAGGCTGCTCAAAGAGGGCAGAATAGTAGCCGTCAAAGGCCTTGGCGGCTACCACCTCGCGTGCGACCCGAAAAACAGTGCTGCAGTTGATGAACTCCGGACACGGAAAAAAAGGCCAGACAAACCGTTCGCTCTCATGGTCCGCGACATGGAAACAGCGAGAAAATTCTGCAGCATCGATAGAAGAGAAGAAAAGCTTATATTGTCCCCACAGAGACCGATCGTTCTCCTTGAAAAAAAGAGGGGGACGCCTATTTCTCCCTCTGTGGCTCCGGACACGAACAGTCTCGGTATCATGCTGCCCTATACGCCGCTCCACCACGTTTTACTTCGGGAAGGGCCTGAAATCCTCGTGATGACGAGCGCCAACCTCTCGGAGGAACCTCTGTTTTTCAGAGACAGGGAAGCGGCCCGGGGGCTTCGCACCATAGCCGATGCGCTGCTCACCCACAACCGTGACATCCAGCGTCCGTGCGACGATTCCGTCATCATGGTGGAGGGTGATCTGGTAGTGCCGCTGCGGAGGTCCCGGGGTTACGTTCCGAAAGGCATAGATCTGGGGATTGACGGTCCTCATCTCGTTGCGGCAGGGGCGTTGGAAAAGAATACATTCTGCGTATTTCGGGAAAGAACGGCGTATGTGAGCCACTACATAGGGGACCTGTACAACGAACCGAGTATAGATGCCTACACAAGAGGAATCGATGATTTTCAGAAGATGTTCAGGGTCGAGCCTGAGGCGATCGCCTGTGATCTCCATCCCGACTACACGAGCACACTTTATGCGGAAAAGCTCGCTAGAAGGCTCGGGATTCCCCTGTACCATGTTCAGCACCACCATGCCCACATTGCATCGGTCCTAGGAGAAAATAAGATCGGAGAGGCGGTCATCGGTATAGCCCTTGACGGCACCGGATACGGCGATGACGGCTGTATATGGGGCGGAGAGTTTCTGACAGTGGATAAATCGGGGTACCGCCGGGTGGGGCGGTTCGAATATGTTCCGATGCCTGGTGGAGAGCGGAGCATCGTCGAAATCGATCGGATGGCGATCTCCTGGCTGCTCAACGCGTACGGGTCGGGAGATGAGATACCGAAGTTCGAATTTCTCACACCGCTCGAGCACAAGAGAGTGGAGCTGTTTGAAGCTCTTATACAAAAGAATATCAACTGCCCTCTCACCTCTTCGTGCGGGAGGCTCTTTGATGCGGTGTCCGGGCTTCTCGGGCTGTGCAGCAGGCCCGCCTACGATGCACAGGGGGCGATACTCCTCGAACTGGAAGCGGGGAAGCCCGGGCTTAAGCCCGGGCGAAAGCTCGACCCCGCGCTTGGGGTCTACGCCTATTCGATAGACCGGCATAATGTTATCCATTTCGGAGAGATGATACGAGAGATAGTTCAGGAGAGAATAGAAGGGGCGGAAACGGGCAGGGTAGCGCAAAGATTTCATCTCACCGTAATAAGGGCTGCCGCCGATCTGTGCGAGCGCGTCAGGAACAACACTGGGATCACTAGTGTGATCCTGTCAGGAGGGGTCTTCCAGAACAGGCTGATCTTGAGCGGACTGTTCGCAGAGCTGGAAAAGAGGGGATTCAGGGTCTTTACGAACTCTGTGGTGCCTCCGAATGACGGGGGCATAGCGTTCGGTCAGGCCGTGGTTGCGTTGGAGAGGATCAAAAACGAAGACTTACGAAGAGGAGGTATGTGACTGTGTGCCTTGCAGTACCGGGAAAGATCATCACAAAGGAGGGCGAAACAGGGACCGTCGAGCTGGGCGGAGTGAAGCGGACGGTAGGGCTCCATCTCGTTCCGGAGTCCAAACCGGGAGACTGGGTGCTGCTTCATGCGGGTTTCGCTCTCCAGGTCGTAGACGAGGAGGAGGCCAGGACAACCCTTGAACTCCTCGAAGAGTTTTTTGACGCCAGTGAGGGGGAAGAGGGGCATGAGTGACCTTTCAGGTTTCAGAGACAGCGATAGGGTGAAGGGCCTCGCAAAAAGGATACATGAGATCTATCCCGGGGGGGAGCACAAGCTCATGGAGGTCTGCGGAACCCATACAATGGCGATTGCACGATACGGTCTGAGAAGCCTGCTGCCGGAAGGCCTCGTGCTGCTCTCAGGGCCGGGCTGCCCTGTGTGCGTTACGCCTTCGGCTGTCATAGATGCAGCGGTGAAGATCTCAGAGCAGCCTGATGCCGCGGTCGTGACCTTCGGTGACATGATGAGTGTCCCCGGATCTCACGGGAGTCTCGAATTGAGAAAATCGGAAGGCGCCGATATCCGGGTTCTCTACTCTGTATACGACATGCTGGAGATGGCCCAAAATGAGACGGAAAAACAGTTTGTCTTCATATCGGTCGGGTTCGAGACGACGACACCTGGTACCGCTTTGGCCGTTCTAGAGACGAAGAAGAGGGGCTTGGGGAACGTATACTTTCTCGCTGCAAACAGGCTCGTAATACCGGCAATGGACATGCTCATGCGGGCGGAGGAGGTGCGTATCGGCGGTTTCATCTGTCCGGGACATGTGAGTGTTATAATCGGATCCGACGCGTACAGGGAGCTCTCCGATCAGTACAGGGTACCGTGCGCGGTGGCCGGTTTCGAGCCGGTGGACATCCTGCTCGCAATAAGTGACCTTGTGCAGCAGATCGGGGAGGAGAGATCAGAGGTTTCAAACTGTTACTCGAGAGCGGTTACCCTTAAGGGAAATACTGAGGCTCAGCGGGTCACGGACCTTGTTTTCGAGAGGGTGGAGGCGGAGTGGAGAGGAATAGGGAGAATCCCCTCGAGCGGACTGGCACTGCGCCCTGAATTCAGAGAGTTCGACGCTCTTCATCGGTTCGAGCTGGAGCTCGTGCCGGTAGCGGAACCTCCGGGGTGCAGGTGCGGAGATGTGCTGAAAGGGCTGCTGCTTCCTCCGCAGTGCGGGCTTTTCGGGAAAAGGTGCACGCCCCAGCATCCTGTCGGTCCATGCATGGTTTCTTCAGAGGGGTCCTGTTCGGCATATTTCAAGTACGAATGTACTTGAAATAAGCCAAGCAGTTCGGACCCTTCGGGTGTAAAAACGTCCGAAGGGTCCGAACTGCACTACGAAAGTATTAACAATATGCAAAGAGGTTCGGGCGTAAAAACGTCCGAAGGGTCTGAACTGCACTACGAAAGTATTAACAGTATGCAAAGAGATTCGGCCATCAAAATGTCTGAACTGCACTATATGTATTATTAAATACGAAAGTATTTAAAGCGCAAATATACTTGAGTTGCTTATGGTTAACAGGCGCTCGAAAGCGTAAAAGCTATTCGTGATTCAGGCGGGCCTTTGAAGAGTAGATTTAATTCGGTCAATAGCGATCTACTGAATAAAGCCATCAATGACAATCGACCGGTCATCAGTTGCCCCGAGATCGGACACTGATTTTTTCTGAAGACCCCGAAACCGGTAACGGGATACAGCAGACATGGAGGGACAATGAGCGAGGACACGATACTCTTATCGCACGGAGGAGGGGGAAGGGCCGCGAGAAGCCTCATACAGGAGGTCATAGCACCTATCTTCGACAATCCTGAGCTCGAGCGCCTGGAGGATGCCTCCCGTATCTCAGGGGCGGGAGAGAAGATGGTGATGACACAGGACAGCTATGTCGTCTCACCCCTCTTTTTCCCGGGAGGGGATATCGGCAGGCTTGCGGTGTCCGGGACCGTGAACGATATCCTCACGACCGGCGCGAGACCGGTTGCACTCTCGGCAGGACTCATCCTTGAAGAGGGCCTCTCTATAGATCTGCTGAAGAGAGTGCTCCTCTCCATGAAGCAGGCGGCTGACTCGGTTCCCGTTCCCATTATAACGGGGGATACAAAGGTCGTTGAGAGGGGGAGGGGGGACGGTATCTATATTTCGACCTCCGGTGTGGGGGTGCTGGACAGCGGCACGTTTCTTACTCCCCGCAGAATAGAAGAGGGCGATCTCGTGCTCATCAACGGACCAATAGGAAGCCATGAGGCCGCAATAATAGCGGCGAGAAACGAGTTCTCTCTCGATGTAGAGGTCCTGTCCGACTGCGCACCTCTCGCAGGGCTGATGAAGAGTGTGCTAGAGGCTGTTCCTGAAACAAGGTTTGCCCGCGACCCGACGAGAGGAGGTGTCGGGGCCATCCTCAACGAGGTGGTGGAGAGCACGGGATACGGCATCACCCTGGAAGAGAGTGCAATCCCAGTCGAGAAACCTGTAAATAGCCTCTGTGAACTGCTGGGCATGGACCCGCTTCTCATGGCAAACGAAGGAAAGATGGTGGTAGTGGTCCCGGACGGCGCAGCTGAAAGATGCCTCGAGGCCATGCGTAGTGTTCCGGAGGGCGTTCTGGCTGCGGTGATCGGGAGAGTCCATGAGGGGAAACCGAGACTTACCATCATGACAGAGTACGGTACCAGGAGGGTCGTCACGATGCCGAAGGGAGATCAGCTTCCGAGAATATGCTGAAATAAGGACATCACCCTGTCCCTGGCGAAGAGGTACTATCCTGCCTGAAATCCGACTGCGGTTGATTGTAAGCGTTACAGATAAATAAACTGATCTGTACGTAATGTAAAAGCAAGAGGTACAAATTCGTTTCGCAATGTCTCTTGCGGAAGAAATAGAGAGCCATTGGCCTATGCATCAGGCTGTGTGTACGGCCCCAGGAGATATACAGTTGGCTCCGGATAAGCAGCCTGCGGTCAGGCTTGGACCTGCCGGCTGACCGCTTGCGGCTATTTTATGCAGTAGTAAACATCCCTGCCTTTGAACAGGCTCGAGTCTCCGAGCTCCTCCTCGATGCGAAGAAGCTGGTTGTATTTCGCGATACGCTCCGAGCGTGACGCCGATCCTGTTTTAATCTGTCCCGTGTTCATCGCGACAACGAAATCTGCGATAAAGGAGTCCTCGGTCTCCCCCGAGCGGTGCGATACGACAGCTGTAAAGCCTGCGCGCTTCGCCATCTCGATCGCGTCGATCGTTTCTGTAATGGTCCCTATCTGGTTGAGCTTTATGAGGATCGAGTTGGCGGCTTTCTGTTCGATACCCTGCCCGAGCCTCTTGGTATTGGTGACGAAGAGATCGTCGCCCACGATCTGGATCCGGCCGCCGAGACGCTCTGTCATGAGCTTGAAGCCGTCCCAGTCGTCCTCTGCGAGGCCGTCCTCGATGGATATTATCGGATAGCGTGAGATGAGGTCCTCGTAAAATGCGACCATCGCCTCTGAGTCCTTGATCGGGTCCTTTTCTGCAGCAAGGTTGTACTTCCCGTTCTCGAAGAACGAGCTCGCCGCCGGGTCGAGACAGATAAGGATATCTTCGCCCGCTTTATATCCAGCCTTCGATATCGCCTTCATAATCACCTGAAGTGCCTCTTCATTTGAAGAGAGGTTTGGAGCGTACCCCCCCTCGTCTCCGACCGCTGTATTCAGGCCCATCTCCCCCAGGATCGACTTCAGCGAGTGAAAGACCTCGGCCCCCATGCGAAGTGCCTCTCTGAAACATGACGCACCGCACGGAGCGATCATGAACTCCTGGATATCGACATTGTTGTCCGCATGCTGGCCGCCGTTCAGTATGTTCATC
>DATKZJ010000228.1:0-8185 GCA_035527995.1 Spirochaetota bacterium
CTCGGTGTACAATCGTGAGATCACCTCTAAGATCACCGTAATGAACGAGCGCACCATCGTTATCGGCGGCCTTATCCGGGACGACACGGTAAATATAGAGCAGAAGGTCCCGCTCCTCGGTGACATCCCGCTTCTGGGGCTCCTCTTCAGAAAAGATACCAAACAGCGAATACGAACTAACCTCATGATCTTCATCACACCGCATATCATCACAGAGGATTTTGCTGCACAGAGGATCACCGAAAAGAAGAGGGAAGAACAACAAGAGTTCGAGAAAGCCGGAGAATAAAAGGGATGCCAGAAGAAGAGAAGAAAAAGTACCTTGGCCTCCGGCTCGGTGAGATCCTCGTTCTCATCGATAAAATAGGGTCTGAAGAGCTGGAGTCCCTGCTCATCGCCCATAAGAACACACCCCTACGCCTCGGTGAGTTTCTGCTGCAGAGAGGCATCATAACAGAGGATGACCTCCTCGAAGCACTCTCCCTTCAGCTCGACGTGGAGTATCACCGGGACCTCTTGAAGGATTCAGGGGCCGTTCTCTCCTCCAACCTGCCGCACGGCTTCATCAGGAAGAACAATATAGTCATACTGCGTGAGACCGATGACCTCGTCGAAATCGCATTAAACGACACTTCGCAGCTCGGGGCAATAGAAAACATTAAGACAATGACAGGCAAGGATGTCAAGCCGGTGCTCGCGAAGAAGCTCGATATTCTCCGCATTGCGGACATCCTCGCAGGTGAAGAGTATGAGAGCGCGGACAAGGTGATAGACGATCTTAAACAGGACGGCGAGAACATCCAGATACTCGGCGAGAACGAACAGACGGAGCAGGATGTCCTCGATCTTGCAAACGAGGCCCCGATCATCAAGCTCGTCAACCTCATGATTACCGAAGCGCTGAAGGAGCGCGCCAGCGATATTCACATAGAACCGTCAGAAGAGGGGATCACGGTGCGGTACCGGATCGACGGGATACTGTACAACGCACTTTCCCCGCCGAAACGGTACCAGCAGGCGATCGTGTCGAGGGTGAAGATCATGGCCAATATGAACATAGCGGAGAACCGCCTGCCGCAGGATGGAAGGATCAAGGTGAAGTACGGAACAAGCGATGTCGATATAAGAGTGTCCACGGTTCCATCCGTCGTTGGAGAGAGGGTCGTGATGAGGCTTCTCGTGAAGGACGACCGCCGTTTCGATCTTACCAAGCTGGGAATGAATGAGGATTTTTTAAAGAGTTTCAGGGACATGCTCCACATACCGCACGGTATCATAATCGTATCCGGACCCACGGGAAGCGGGAAGACGACAAGCCTCTATGCAGCGATCCGGGAGATCAACACACCTGACAAGAACATCATCACCATAGAGGACCCTGTCGAGTATAGAATAAAGGGGATCAGTCAGATACAGGTGAACCCCAAGATCAACCTTACATTTGCGGTAGGCCTCAGGTCGATCCTCCGCCAGGACCCTGAAATCATAATGGTGGGGGAGATCAGGGACCATGAAACCGCTGAGATCGCCATTCAGGCGGCGATGACCGGACACCTCGTCTTCTCTACGGTCCACACGAACGACGCATCCTCAGCAGTAGTAAGGCTTCTGGATATAGGTGTAGAGCCCTACCTCATCGCATCAACCGTCACTGGGTTTCTCTCCCAGAGGCTCGTGAGGGTCCTCTGTCCTGAATGCAAGGAGAGCTACAGGCTCGACCCTGAGATTCTCCGGCAGGAGGGGATAGATCCTGTGCTCTTCAGAAAAAAAACCGTGTTCAAACCTAAGGGGTGCCCGAAGTGCAACAGTACAGGCTTCTTCGACAGAATAGGAATATACGAGATGATCAGGCTGAACGAGAGGGTGAGAAAGCTCATCGTCGAACGGCGCGACGCTTCATACATACGGAAGCGGTGCAACGAGATGGGTATGCGAACGCTTATCCAGGACGGAATCGATAAAATCCTCATGGGCATCACCTCTATCGACGAGGTCTTAAGGGTCATAAGAGAGTAATCCATCATGGCAGTATACGAATACAGGGCATTGGACCGTGCCGGCAAGTCGGTCAAAGGGGTTGTCGATGCATTCGATACCGAAGCGGTCAAAAAGAAGCTTAAGGTAAAGGGGATCTACCTCGAATCCATCCGGGAAGTCCAAACCTCCAAACGAAGCTCTTTTTTATCACTGTCCTTCACCAGAAAGAGGACCGTTACAGCCAGGATAACCCGACAGCTCTCTTTCCTTCTCGGTGCGAATATGCCCGTAATAAGCGCCCTGGACGGAGCAATCGACAGCATCGAGGACAGTGCTGCTAAATCTATGATGATCGATATCAAGGAAAAGGTGAAGGAGGGAAAGAGCGTCTCATCCGCATTCGCCGATTACCCGAACTACTTCAACCAGATGTACATAAGCACTCTTCATGCCGGAGAGGTGTCCGGAAAGCTCGAGACCGTATTCGAGCGGCTCGCTTATATGTACGAAAAAAACCAGGCTTTTTCGAACAAGATAAAAAGCTCACTGACATATCCCTCCCTCATGCTGGTGCTCGGGGTGATCATCATCCTTTTTCTCGTATCATTCATTGTGCCTACATTTTCGAGGCTTTTCAGCGAGTTCGGCCAGACACTGCCGCTGCCCACACGCATCCTCATCGGCATATCAAGCTTTATCACGACCTCGTGGTGGGCCATTCTCATAGCCATCTCTCTTTGTTATTTCATCGGAAGGAGAATGTATCGAACCGGTAGGTGGAAGAGAGGGATGGACGGTTTCGTTCTGAAGCTCCCCGGCGTAAAGCGCATCATTCTCGATACCTTTAATATCCGGTTCTCCTATACCATGAGCCTCATGCTGAAGAACGGCGTCCCCATAATCGACGCACTGCGGCAGACAGGAGGGATTTTTAAAAACAGCGTGTTCCGCACGCATATCGAAAACGCTACCGCCAAGGTAAAAAAGGGGGAGAGTCTCTCGAGGGCTTTGGGCGGAGGCGGGCTCTTCAACTCCTCGCTGCTCGGTATGATCCGGGCCGGGGAGGCGGGAGACAGGGTTCCGGAGGTCCTGAACAGGATAGGCACCGGAATGGAGACGGAGCTCGAGGAGCGGATCAAAACAGCAGTGTCCCTGCTGGAGCCGATCGTAATCATCATCGTCGGTTTCTTCGTCGGGTTTGCTGTTCTCTCGATAATGCTTCCGATTTTCCAGATAAATCAGTTCTTCGGATAGAGGAGAATAGGATGGACGTTCCTTTTATCAAGCTAGAAGGAGCAGGAAACGACTACGTATATATCGATCTCATGAAAAACGGGTGTGATCTCCCTTTCGACGACCTCGCAAAAAAGATTTCAGACAGGCACTTCGGAGTCGGTTCAGACGGCCTCGTTCTCATAATGAAAGGCAGTAAGGCGCCCTTCAGGATGAGGATGTTCAATTCAGACGGCTCCGAGGCCGAGATGTGCGGGAACGCCATACGGTGCGCTGCAAAGTATCTTTTCGACAGGGGATACTCAAAGCAAACAGAGCTCTCAGTCGAGACTCTTGCAGGCGTCAAAAAGCTTCAGATCGTCGAAAGGGACCCTGAGCACGGTACGACCTGGGTCAAAGTCGACATGGGGGCGCCGATCCTCAGGGGCAAGGACATTCCGGTGAATGTCGACAGAGAGCCTGTCTTGGACATCGAGGTTTCAGGATATCGAGGTACCGCGGTAAGCATGGGAAACCCGCACTTCGTCGTGTTTGTCGACGGTATAACAGACACGCAGGTTCTGCAGCACAGCCCGCGTATCGAGAAAGACCCTCTCTTCCCAAGCCGCACGAATGTCGAATTCGTCAAGATCATCGACAGGGACAACATAGAGATGAGGGTGTGGGAAAGGGGAAGCGGAGAGACTCTCGCCTGCGGTACCGGCGCGTGTGCCAGTGTTGTTGCCGCAGTCCTCGGCGGTCATACATCGAGGAACGTGTCTGTGAAGCTTCGGGGAGGAAACCTCATGATAGCGTGGGAAAAAAAGAATAACCGTGTATATCTCACAGGGCCCGCGCGAGAGGTTTTCAGCGGAGTATACTTCTACGAACCATAAAGATAGGTTTCGTGCAATTATGATTTTATAAACGGTTGTAGTATTTTTGTCTGTAAATTCTTTGGCATATCTAAATCGTGGGGCTTTTCATATTCTCCCATTAAATATCGATACTTTTGTAGGTAGCCTGCGTTTTATGGGGCTTATTCTCCTCTATTTTTGTCAGTCCTAATATAAAGCAGGAATATTCTGTCCCCGAATTATTAATGCGGTTTTCTCACAAATCGCCAATGATGACTTGGCAGCTGTAAAATAATATTTACGGTGAACAAAGCGCTAATCCTATTTACGGTTTCAAATGAGAAACGGGAATGAGTGCGGTTTTCTCGTAGTTGACTAACGGCTTTGCGGTAATTTAAAAAAGTGTATGGAGAGAAAAGCGCCAAAATACCCATTCCTTCATAAAGGAATGGGTATTAAACACCTACAGCAAACTACAAACGAACGCTCGTTCGACGCCTCGTTCGATTTGCATTAAATATAAATCCGGGAGATTCCCAAAGATCAGGGTTCAGGCCCGAGATTATAGGGATCTGTTCGATAACCGCCACTGTCATATAAAATCCTTCAGGGGTACCTCTTCAACTGCATCTTCGGAGTGGGAGATGATGTAGGATACACAGGCGTTACCGCTCACATTCACCACCGTCTCTATCTGGTAGATGATGGCCGTGATCCCGAGAATGAGCGCGTACCCCTCTGCGGGAAGCTTGATGATGCGGGAGAGAACTACGGAGAGAAGCACGAGTCCTCCCTCGCGGATTCCGTCCAGCTTCAGCGTCGCCACAGTAATGAGTAGCACGATGATGATTTCGAGGTATATCGAGAGATCGAGTCCGTATACCTGCGCAACGAAAAGGGTCGCCACACCGCTCGCGATCGCACTTCCGGACATGCTGAACGCAACCCCGAGCCCTGCGACAAAGGTGAAGGTCTCACGATCTGCACCGAGATTGTGCTCGATGTTATGGACAAGGGTAGGGTACGCAGTATAGCGATTTCCCGACACATAACCGAGGATGCATGATGATAGAATGGCATGGATGAATTTGAAAGGGTTCGTCCTTGTCGTCAGATACACAAGCAGCGCCTGCACGATAAAAACCTGGATGAAACAGCCGGCCACGATGACAAGTATGAGTTTGAGGAACGGCATGATTTCGACCATGGTGATCGATCCCATAGTATATCCGACGTATGCGAATATACCTATAGGCAGGAACTCGAGAACGATCCCCGTAAGACGGTGAAAAGTGTTGTCCATCGAGATGACGAGAGAGTGGAATTCGTCAGCATCATCCTTGGCGAGTATGATTCCGACGGCAATGAGAAATGCGAGGAATACGACGGCGAGAACCGCGTACTCGGACTGGATAAATACCACGATACTCTCAGGAACTACGCCGAGTATGAACTCCGAAGTGTCCGGGTAGACTATCACCATAGGTGATTCGAGCTCTGCAATGTTGATTCCGATTCCAGGCTCCAGAACATGGCCGAGAGCGATACCTATCACTGCCCCGATAACGGTGAGCAGCAGGAAATACCCCATCGATTTGACGAGGACGATAAACAGGCGCCTGCCTGTACGGAGATTTATGGCGGACCTGATCCCGCTGAGAAGCAGCAGCGGAAGCACGAGAAAACTCAATAGTTTAAAAAAGAGGAGCCCCACGATCCGGAATGGCTCGTAAAAAATTGCGGAGGGAGTAATGTACATCCCTACGATTATGCCTACCACGAGCCCCGTTATCATCTTGATCCAGAATTTCATCCCTCATTCTCCACAATTTTTTGACGTTATCATACTTTACTATTATGATAAAGTCAAGATCATGTAGGATGGAGGATATCATGAAATTAGTGAAAAGGCTTTCCTGTTTGTTTCTGCTCTCAACAATGGTCTTTTTGGGGTGCAGCACGGGAAAGCGGATGGTGATGACCGACCCCTCAGCATCAAAAGAAGCCCGGGATATCGGCCTCGAGATGTCCCTCCGCTATGTCGACAGGGAGGAGCTTTATAAGCGATTCGGCAAGAAAAACAATCCCTTTATCCCGCAGGATGCTGCACTCGGGATGAATCAGTTCCTTGTGTTCGAGCTCACCGTCATCCCGCAGAGCGGCTTCGACGGTCCGTATGTGGTGGAGCTCGGCTCAATCGAGCTGCAGTTCGGCTCTGTGAACACGAGCCCCCAGAACAGATTTCATATCACCTCTTTCTGGGATCGCGAGATACGGCGAAACGACAGATATTCGGGATGGTCCATGGGAAAGATGACAGCCGTGGTAAAACGCTCCGTCCTCCCGAACAAATTCACCGTACAGAGAGACGGGAGGGTCAGAGAGCTGCTCGTCTTCAAGGGAGGGTTTCCCAAGTACGGCACCGCTACCGTATACATCCCCGTGCTGAAGCAGGGCGGTAGTGCTGTAAACGTGAAGTTCGAGCTTGAGTTCAGCTACTCGGGATAAGAACCCTCATCTTCATGACACTCATCAGCCAAAAAAAGCCCCCTTGTTGCAAGGGGGCTTTTTTTTTACTCAACAAGCTGTTGTTAGCTTAGAAAGTTACATCTCCCTGAATGAACAGGCCGCCATCCGGCTGGCTCACAACTGAGGTATGTGCATACGAGTTCTCAGTGATGATGTAACCGATCCTCCATGTGGATGCGCCGGGTTTCACATACGCTGAAATCTCAGCTCCGTCGAAAGTTTTGTCGTTATAAGCCGATCCCAAACCGAGACCGACACCGACCTCGACTCCCACATTCTCAATAACCTCTGCACTAGCCTCGAGGTTGACGTAGTTGATCATGTCATCCTTCATTCCGTTCAGACCAGCGCCGACGCTGAACATACCGAATCCTGCAGTAGCACCGACACCGAATCCGTACACTTCGCTTGCCATGTCAAAGTAGAATCCTGCTGCAGCATTAACGGGATCGATACTTACCTTTACGTTCGCGCCCAATTGGGGCTTGAAATCTTCCTGGCCCTTGCCGTACATGTATGCCTGAAAATCTACCGGGCCGAGCTCCGGAAGGTTCAGGATGAGCTGCTGTGCGGGCAGTGTCTGCCCCGCTGCAGCGCCCCAATTCTCACCGATGCTCGTTCCAACAGCGACGTTACCAATGCCGAAATCCACCGTCGCATTGACGCCATTGATCTGTGCATCAGTGTACCCAGCCCTCTCAACCGCATGGACAGTAGCCTCGTACTTTCTTCCGGCAGATACCCAGAAGTTACCGAGCCGACCAACGACACCGACCGGCAGACCGAAGTACGCGCCGACATCAGTATCCAGGTAGAGAGCGCTTAATCCAAACATTCCACCCGGGAACGCTTTTACTCCTAAAGTCGCCTTATCTGGTGATCCCCAGAACTCTGCATAAACAGTGTTGTACTCGTCGACTTCAGCCGTTAAACCGATATAGCTGTAGTAGTAGTTGTAATCTGCCTTGCCTTCTTTTGGAGCGAACCCCGTGATGAAGCTGTCGAGGATCCTTCCACTGAAGGACACATCAGCCATTACGGGAACAGCAAAAGCAACGATTAGAAGTACTGACATAATCAGAAGAATTACCTTTTTCATTTTCTTTTCTTCCTCCTAAAAAAATGTATCACAGGGTCAACGACCCCCTATCCAGGGAAACCCCGAATATATCACAAAATCATGTGTCGAGAATAAGGCTTGCCAGGCCCTTGTTTCATAAAGTTTCATATGTAGCCTTTTCTCCTCCTTCTTTCTCTCCCGGTTTTTACTACATTAACAACCCTGTTATATCTATCCGCTTATATGAGAGACAATCCTCTCATCGGACGCACAAGAAAAAGCTACCTAATTATAATCTAGAATATAACGATGTCAAATAAAATTCAAGCTAAATTTTAGAAAAATATGAAAAAAAACAACTATTTATTGACATTACAGTACCATACCTCTCCCTTTTCGTCAACCCCGGACCTATTCTTGAACACTTTCCACAGGTATTATCAAAAAAGGCAGTTCTAACAACATAAATATTTAGAAAATAGTACCATTAATGAAATTTATTGTCAAGCAAAATATATTTTTTGCCTCTACTCCCTTATCTCGAAGTCGA
>DATKZJ010000229.1:0-11549 GCA_035527995.1 Spirochaetota bacterium
GTGCTCTACAAGAACTACTGGCTCGAGAGCTTCTTCTACGGCGACATGCTGCAGACTCTGAGCTGGAACATTCCGGAAAGCCAGGTGTTCGAGTATGCAGATAAGGCGGGGCCGTACAACACCTCCGATCATCCGACAGGAGGGGAGGACATCTCGCTTGTAGCCGATTACGATTTCGGCACAAACAGTACCAATCCTTACGTTACGGTCGTGACGCCGCTCGGGGCGGCGAACCTGGCTGATTATGAGCGGTTCAACATGATCGTAAAAGGGGACCTGACCGGCGCCGATGTTCGCGTCTACGTCGAGGTCCTGAAAACGTACGACGAGGACGTTGACAAGAACGGGATGCTCGATACAGAGTCCTCGATAAACGACGCAGGTTTCGATTTCGTGCCAGAGGACGGCACGGGTACGGTCATCGGGACGGACAGGAAGGGGAACTCGAACGGGAAGATCGAGTCGGAGGACCTGAACCGCAACGGATACCTCGACACAGGCAGCGAAGAATCGGTGGTTATCGGCCAGTCGGCATTGGTGGATTACGCAGTCTCCTTCTCCGAAGGAGCGGGTGACTGGCAGTACGTCTCTCTCGATATACTGGACCTGGTGAAAAGCAACAGGGCCGTCTTCCAGTATGCGAACGCTCTGAGGATCACGCTCGCTTCCTTGAACTCCGGACCGGCCTACACGGCCACAGGGTCGGGGAAGATCGTGGTGAACAAGCTCTGGTTTTCCGGAGCCGCAGTGGTGAACAACTCCGAGGATTACCTCACAGTTTCCGAGGTGACTGTAAACGAGAGCTCTGCCGTGAGGAGCAACCGGTTTTCCAGCTCCTACCCGTGGTTATACGAACATCTTCACGGAAACCCGGTCTACAGGTCCCAGAACGAGTATGAAGAGGGTGTGCTGCGCTGTACCCTGGATGCTTCTCTCTCCAATCCCCTTGCAGACCAAACAACCGCATCGCTTTCGAGGCGGTTCGGCACTTCGATGGACCTGACATCTTACAGGGAATACACCATGTTCCTATTTCTTCCCCCGTCGCAGTCGGTCCCCCCTTCACTCTCCTTTGTGCTTTCGTTCATGAGCAGCACGAACCAGAGGCTCGAGGTCACGATCCCGGGGACGAGCATTTCCACCGGGTGGAACAGGATCGATGTCTCCCTTGACCCGCCGTACACCGTAGAGGTTAACGAAATCGGCCTAGGAACCATGACCCGAACAGGGAACCTCAGAGTCCTCAAAAGGGTATCGGAGATACGGTTCGGGTTCAAGGCGGACGGCTCTGACGTGACCGATCCACTCGAGGTATGGCTCGACGAATGGCATGCCGGAGGCTCCAGAGAGTACGCCGATAAGGCGGTCTACGCCGAGGGGACGGTCGGGTACAACGGCGGCCTCCTCTCCCTTTACGGGTTTGCTCTCGTAAAGAACCCCTCCCTCCGGATGGGCTACGAGCGGCTCGAGGGTGAATTCAACGAAAATTTCGACTACAAGAGCGACAGGTATTTCGGCGGCTTAGATTCAGAGCTGTTCGGATACCTGGATACCAGCGTCTCCCTCTCGACGGAGCTCATCACTCCTCACCGCAGCGAGGCCGAGTTTCCGTCCGGACTGGGTGCTGATGAGACGGTGGAGCAGTACTCTCACTCTCTGGAGCTCGATCTCGAAAACAGCTATATACCGGTGCTCACGCACAGCTTCGACCGGCAGGTGGTGAGGGGGAAGGACTTAGAGCTCACAGAGGACTCTTACAGATACAAGGAGAGTGATGAGTACAAGGAGTCCGTCACCCTGGGGGAGCACATAGATCTTCCGTTCGGGCTCTCGCACTCATATTCTCTCACGAGATCGTGGATATACGAATACACATCCGTCGGGTATCCCGAGACGGCGTTTGTTCCCAGTGTTCTACAGGGTGCGGACCTCAACGAGACGAGCGATATCATGTTCGCCTACTCATGGACGAAGGGAAGCGCGGTTACGAGGTTCAGGCGCGGTCTTGAGTTTACAGGGGCGTACGGACTGTTCAGCGAGGACCTGTTTTCCTCGTACTCGATGAAGCTCGGCTCTTTATTCGAACCTCCGTCGATGCTGCTCGAGAATTCGAGTCCTACCGTAAAGAGCGATGATCTTTCCCTCGATGTCAATATTCCGCTCGTCGAGAGGCTCGGATTCGCGATGAGCTTCGCGACAGAGTACGATGAGACGAACTTCAACGAGGCGGGAGAGTACAGGGACACCCTGGCGTCCTCCAGGATATCTCTGGCGTTTCCGTTCCGTCTATCGGGCAGTGATCTCATAGAGTTCCGTCCTGCATTGGAGAGGGAGTTTACCGGAGAGTATAAGAGGATGTCTTACGGCTCATCCGAGGGGAATATACTGCTTTCCGGGTACAGGCATCTGTTCATGCCCCCGTTTTATTACATTAACCCCTTCGAGTTCCTCGGATTGGGAAGGATGAGGGATTACGAAGCCGTGGATCTCTACAGCGGATCGGAAGACCTGCTCGGCAACTCGACAAACACCCTTACAAACAGCTATAGATTGGACACCTATCTGGGGTACGATCCATGGTACGTTCCTTCACAGATAACAGTCCTCTTCGGAGGGGAAACCAGAAGGGAGGGTTCGAGCTATACGCAAAAGAGGAACACAGGACTGGCTCTGGCTAAATACCTCCTTCTGGGGGGTGATGAAGGATATTTCGACAAGAGCCTCGACCTCGTTTTGGATTACGAAAACGAGCTGAACTACGCGACAAAGGTGGTGAGCAACTCATTCGGCGTGGAGAGCGAGCTCCGCCTGCTGAAAAGCAGCTACAGCGGTTACAAGATCGTCCAGAGTACGTCGTTCGAGACCGCACGCCAGCGGGTGGATGACCCTAATCTTTTCCTGTTTCCAGGCGATTCATCCCGGGAGCCGGCGGTGAGCGAAAAGCCGGACAGAGATACTATAAGAAACGAGATCGGGTTCTTTTACCTCTGGGAGCTCGACATAAGAAGTAGTTTCCTCTTTGATCTTTTTGGGGATAACGGGGAGCTTTCCGGAACTGTGAAGAACGAAGAGAGTGTCACGATGGAGAACGTCTACACATTCACCGACAGAGAGAAGAGCGGGAGCTTCAGCAATATCCCCCTCCGGTGTACGCTCCAGCATTCATCATCCTACAACTTCACGGAAAACATCACATTCGGTATGGATGCAAAGGCTGTAGTAGGGATCGAGGAGAAGGTGCTGCCTCCCTCCGTGACCGGGAACATCCTTCCCTCAATGGGGCTCGAGTTCGGTGTAAAGCTCAAGATAATCTTCTAACTAGCGGGTACCGGAGCCAGGGTTGGGAAATTGCGAAATGGTTCGATTCTCTATATTACGATGATTCATCCCGCTGTCCTGAGGTTTGCCTGTTTCAAAGGTTCGACGTCCGTTAAAATATAAGATCTTTGCAGGCTCCCCGGGACATTTATCTATCCTGCATACGGATTTAACCGATATTAAAATATGTAAACCGGTCTTTAGAATATTCCTGAACCTTTCTGTAAGGACGCTTTTCAGGTTTTTTGGTTCCGCTGATGATACTGCTTTGGCATCAAACAGATTTAAATAACCCTGCCGGTCGTTCATAGATCGGTTGACAGATTTCGTAGCAAAACAGTATCTAAACAGGGGCTACAGGCTTAATGCGGTTTTCTCATAGCAAGGGGTTTAAATGATGACTTGGCAGCTGTAAAAAATAAAGTGTACGGTGAGCAAAGCGCTAAAATACCCATTCCTTCGTAAAGGAATGGGTATTGACCTTCCTATTACGATTGCACATAAGGAATGGGGATTAAAGCCCCGTTACTTACAGTTTGCTGTTGGTCATGAGAAACGGGGATTGACCCCCACCATTCCTGTGTGAGAAATGGGGGTTAGTAACCCGATTATAGAAATTGAAAATAGGGGGCTGGTGCTGTATACTTTACTCTATAGAGGTGTCCGGAGGTAGGGAGGTAGGTATGAGCAAAAAGGTATATGGGGTATTAATCGCACTGCTCCTGGTGAGTGGTGCCGTATTCGGAGCTTCAGAGGAGAGTGAAGAGCAGCCGAAGTTCGGGTTCAACATGAACTTTGCGCTGGGCCTTTCGAGCTACAAGGAGAGCGGGGGAGCACAGAAGGCCTTCCAGAAATTCAGCTTTTTTCCCGAGTTTACCTACGGGAAGCTAGGGGCGGGGCTCGATCTGACCTTCGAGTTCGACGGAGATTTCCGCCTCCGTGATCTCGATAACGATGGGAAAGCGGACGGCTGGAGCACCTTCACAGACTACCTGTACAAGATCTACTACATCCGGTACGGATACCCCGGGGAACCGCTCTACGTCAAGGCCGGATCTTTCGACTCATATACACTCGGACACGGTCTTATCATGGACGGATTTTCCAATACGCTTTTCTACCCCCAGGTACACCAGCTCGGTCTTAATCTGCACCTCGACGGCGCGCTTTTCGATTTTCCCTATATCGGGATGGAGACGATTGTCGATGATCTGCTCGACTGGGATATCATCGGAGCGAGAATCTATGCGAGACCGCTCGCCGATCTAGGGGTGCCTGTTATCAGAGATCTCAAGATCGGGGCAACTTTCGTCACTGATTCCGATACTGCAGAGGTCAACGACCCGCTGGACCCGAGCCACGAGGGCTACGGTGCGCCGATGGACAATCCCGGGAGCGAAAAGGTAACGGAGATAGGAGCGGACGTCGAACTTCCGATTATAGAGCGGCCCGATATGAAGCTTATCACCTACGCCGACTGGGCGGTAATACTCGGGAAAGGCACCGGTGGATTAGTCGGGAGCACATTCTCATACGAGTGGTTCAGCGTTATAGGACAGCTGAGGCTTCTCGGCCCGCAGTTCGTTGTGAACTACTTCGGGCCGTTCTACGAGGTCGAAAGGGAGGCCAAGTATCAGGGGCTCGACGCGAATACCGGATTCACGGTAGGGTACCTCGTGGGAACAAGGATGGCCCTTTTCGAGGCCGTAAACTTCTACTTCTTCTGGTCTGAAGTATTCGATGTGAGCTACGGGCCGGAGATCAAGACAGGAGTAGCAACCATCGAGGGTGCGCTCGGGAAATTCGACCTGTCTGCCGGGTATCTGAAGAAGAACATAGGGAGCTTCTCGGATCTTTTCAGCGGGGAAGACACGCTCCTCGAGTTTGCCCTCGGGTACCGGATATCGAATTCGGCCAAGATAAGACTGGCCTATCAGCGGACGTTCGATCCCTCGGGGGATGTCCAGGATAAAACCTTTGTGGAGACACGTTTTTCATTCTAGCCGTTTAGGAGGAATCAATGCGCAAGGTCATCCTGTTTCTCCTTCCATTTTTCGTCCTGCTCTCATGGGCGGGGCTGTGGGCCCAGGAGAGTTCACCCCAGGGGGGGTTGCCCCAAGGGAGCCCGCTCCAAGGGAGCGTGGAGGAACCTGCTTATATAACGTACCTCTCAGGCAATGTGGATGTTGACAGGACACCCGAAAACGAGGTCTCGGATTTCGAGCCCGCCGAGCTCGACATGGAGCTCCTCGCTGGGAGCACCATAAGAACAGGCCGGAAAGCCATCTGTGAGATCACCATGCCGGAGGGGAGTATGGTGAGACTCGGGAGCGGAACTGTATTCCAGATAGAGTATTCATCGATCGACAGGGACACAGGGAGGATGAGAGAGCGGTTCAATTTCCTTGCGGGAAAATTCAAAGCCAAGGTGAATAAGTTTACGACTGCAGATTCCGAGTTCTCAGTGATTTCAGGAACCGCACTTGCCGGAGTGAGGGGTACCGTACTGGGAGGATCCGTCAAGGCGGGGAAGGGGGGTGCCGATTTTCTCTGTTTCGACGGGAAGCTTGTAATAGAGAGCACTACAGGGGCGTATGAGCCTGTAGTCCTGAATACAGGGCAGATGAGTTTCGTCCCGTGGGTCGGGACCCCATCGCCGGTGCAGGCCATACCTCAGCAGACTCTGCAGGCGTGGGAGCAGGAGTTCAAGACAGAGGGGGAAGAGGCTCCTGTTCCAGAAGAGGCGGAGGAGGAGCCAAAGCCTGAAGATGAATGGCTGACGGAATCATGGGAGCCTCAGAAGCAGATGGAAAAGCCCAAGAGCGCTCTGGAGGGAATCCTCGCCCTTAACGCATGGATCGGGACTATTAACATCGATAACAATGTGTATGCGCACTGGGTCTTCACGCCGGAGCTGACGATCGGCAAATTCGGTATGGGACTGTACCTTCCCGCAATCTTTGCACCGGAAGTCGGGTTGTTCGGATTCAACGAGTGGTACAACCACGATGAGTGGGATTTCCTGGACCTCCAGGACTCGATACATGACGCCCTCCTCAAGTTCTACTACATAAGCTATGGAATTAAAGGAGATCCTTTCTTTTTCAAGATCGGAGGGATCGATGATTTCACTCTGGGGCACGGGTTCATCGTGAACGGCTACTCCAACATGGTGTACTTCCCGAAAGAACGGACCATGGGCTTGCAGCTCGATGTTGACACGGATGGTTTCGGCTTTCAAACGATGATCGCGGACTTTTCACGCTTTCAGCTTTTCGGCGGCAGGATCTATGCGAGACCGCTCGGAAGGGTGATGCCGCTCGCGTTCGGACTGACGACGATACGTGACAGGCCCGTTCCCTCCTCCTCATCGAACGAACAGCAGGAGTCCAATGTCTTCGTGTTCGGGGTCGACGTGGAGCTTCCCATCTTCAACACGGAAAAGTTCGGGATGAAGATCTATGCGGACGGCGCCAAGGTGGGCTACCTGTACCCGGAGCTTCCGGCGACGCTCTCAGGGAAGGCGAGTGCGGCAACGCTCGGGTTCCTCCCGGGAATGGGGACAGGTATCGGATTGATGGGACATGTCTCCGGTGTATTCTCCTACAGGGCTGAGTACCGGTTCATCACAGGCTACTATGAGCCCGGTTTCATAGGCAGCATGTGGGAAAACAGGAGGCTGTACTACGGGCAGGAGCTCGAGGGCCTCATAGCAGACACCTCGTATAGAGAAGATACGCAGGCGGGTTTTCTCCTGAGGGGAGACTTGTTGTTCTTCGAGAAGATAGAGTTCGGTATAGGTCTCGAGTCGTACAGAACCACGAGGTACAGCATCACGGAGTCGAAGAATGTCGTGGACACTGTATCAAAGGGGGATGTCTCTCTTGGAATCAAAAAGGGGCTGATACCGAGAGTATACGGGTCTGTCTCGTATAAGAGGGAAGACGGGCTCGAAAGCGTTTTCCAGCAGCCTATAGACATCAACACGAAGCTCGAGGCGTCAGTGGTGTACGATCTCGCCGACGGAGTGACGATTGCGGTTGATGCCAAGAGGACATTCCAGTACAACGATGCGACCGGGGAGCACGAACCGATAGATTCGCTCGGCGTGAGGACGATAATCACATTTTTCTGAGAATCTCGGTGTGCCGCGAAGGATATAGGTTCGGTCACCGTTCTCTACACGCAAGATGACAGCGGTGTCATAGCTCCAGGTTTATGAGAAAATCTCACCAGTACCCATGTGCCGATAGGAAACGTAAACAGTAGAGATCGGTGGTTTTTAACCATTATCAGCAGCATGAAGAGGAAGGAACTGCCGTTTCTTAAAAACAATGGAGAACAGTATGGAACAGTGGATTCTAATTCCCGTTTCTCGCGGCAGAAAATGACTACAAATCCGTACGAACAGCATTATGAGAAATCCTTAACTGCCATCAGACACCCATTATTCTCTTCAGTGTGACGATAAATAGTTCTATGTCCTCCTCCTGCGTATCCCATGAGGTCATGAGGCGTACCACCGGACCTTTTTCATCCCACACGTAAAAGAAGTACTCTTTCTGGATTGCCTCAACATACTCACCGGGAATGATGGCGAAAACCCCGTTTGCCTGAACCTCCTGGATGATCTCGGTGCCGGGGATATCGGCGAGTCTGGAAGCGAGGAGTTCTGCCATCTCGTTTGCATGCCTTGCGTTGGAGAGCCAGAGCCCGTCCGTAAGATAGGCGCTGAACTGGGCGGAGATGTACCTCATCTTGCTGAAAAGCTGCATTCCCTGCTTGCGTATATACTTGAACTCTTCTGAGAGCTTCGGATCGAAGAACACTACCGCTTCTCCCGCCATCATGCCGTTCTTTGTCCCGCCGAAGGAGAGAACGTCAACTCCGGCGTCCACGGTTATTGTCTTGAGGTCCGTCCCGAGAAAAGCTGCCGCGTTAGCGATCCTGGCACCATCCATATGCAACAGCATGCTGTTTCTGTGAGCTATTTCGGAGAGCGCACGTATCTCATCCAGACCGTAGACAGTGCCCACTTCCGTAGCCTGGGTAACGGATATCACTTTCGGCTGGACATGGTGTTCATTGCCGAAGACAGAGAGCAAGGGTTCTATCTGGCCGGGTTTTATCTTCCCGTCAGGTGTCGGAACAGTGAGAAGCTTGGTCCCAGAGAAGTTCTCCGGAGCCCCGCACTCGTCGACATTAAGGTGTGAGAGCTCGGAGCAGATTATGGAGTGAAACGTCCGGGTGACCGCCGAAAGCCCCATCACATTAGCTGCTGTGCCTGTGAATACAAAATAGACGTCGACGTCATTCCCGAAGTACTCCCTGAACTTGTCCTTCGCCGATTCGGTGAAGGGGTCGTCTCCGTACCCGATACAGTGCCCGTAGTTTGATTCCTCGATCGCTTTCAGCACATTCTCGTGAATACCTGCGTTGTTGTCGCTCGCAAAGCCTCTCTTGCACCTCATATGAAAACCTCCTGGATAGTGTAATAATAATAATAGAGGGCGTCCGTTTCGGTCACGAAAAAAGTACGGAGTAATGGGAAATAAATACAGCTGCCGCGATTGTGGGTTCAAGGCCCTGTTGTCAGGACAGAACGACGGGAAGAACCCTGGGGTGATAGAGTGAGGGTTATTGTTTCAGGGGAGTATCGGTTTTTTCTTCGACATACATGTCCGGGCCGGACAGGTCGCCGTAGTTCAAAAGGAAGGCGAACGTAGCCGAGAAGAGGAAGGTTTCGATTATGGCTTCGATGACTCGCCTTCCATCGAGCTTCTTATGGCCGTCTATATTGGGATCGAACCGGAGGTACTCCTCCGGATTCTGCAGCAGGATTTTTTCTCCCTTGTAGTCGTTGATTACCGTTGAGAGAATCTCCTCGATATGTTTCATTACCTGCGCGACTATTTTTCGCGATTTCCTGCATGAGTTGTGCCTCTTTTTTTCGAGCTTTTCTATCAACGCGGACTGCTGGTACTGGGTAAGCCTTCGGTCGCTCCTCGAGTTTTTTGCCTCCCTTACGGTTTCCAGATAGTCCATGGCTTCTTCGCGGGCTTCACTGAAGAGGATATACGCATGGTTGAGGTCCTCTTTGATGTCCACTTTTTTCTGCTCGACATAATCGATATTGTAGATGATTTTACTCGTAGTGAGCACGAACGAGTACTGCGAATCGAAGATGTCGAGAAGGACGAGCGTCCTGTACATCTTTTCCCGCTCCTCGAGGCCTTGGAGGGGGGCTTCGGTTCCGGTGTGCTCATGCTCATACGAACGTACTGCGTCCTCCACAATTGAAAGTCCCCTCTGCACGTGCTTCGGTATCTTTATCTCCTCTCTTTTCCGGCTCTCGGCTGGTTCCTGGGCCTTTCGCAACGATTCTTTCGCCTCCTTGAGGGCCTCTATCCTCCTCTTTTTCTCTATCCTCGTGATATACCCCATTTTGTCCTTCTCGGTAAGCCGGAGGTAGTCATCGAGTTTCTGTGAGTAGAGGGTGAGATATTTACCCTCCATCCTGCAGAGGAGGATGTGGAGCTGTTTCAAAAAGTCATCGAGGATGAGATCGATTTTAGTTCCGAGTCCACGCTTGAGACGGTCTGTTGTCTCCCGGTCGACCTTGCTGTGCTTCTCCTGGATCTCGATCGCCTTGTAGCCGTGAAGCCTGCATAAATTCCTGTACTGCCCCAGGCTGTATAGCTTGATGAAGAGGTTGTTTACCGACATCGCCAGTGAAGGTTTCGGGATCTGACGCATGGAAACCAGCTTCTGAAAATCGGTCCACTCGGATTCGTCATAGATGTCGTTGAGCCTCACTATGCATTCGTGGAGAAAGCAGTTCTCTCCGACCGAAGCGCGGAAGATTTCTCGCTGTACAGATGAATTGCCTCTCAGCATCGAACCGGTGATAAGATCGATATCTATCAGGGCGTCCTTTATATCCTTTTTTACGGCTGTAACGAAACTCTCTTTGAGCCTCCTGCCTCCGAAGCCCCAGACATTGAGGAGCTGTCCCTTTATATTGATGCGCACGGCGGATATTATACTTGCGCCTTTTTTCTTCTTTTTTATTGTAGGCTTTGCAGTTGGAGCAGGAGGAGGGGCGGTTCTGCCTCTCGTTGCGACCTTTTCACGGGAGGGGGGGCTTCGCTTCACCGCTGTTTCGGCTGCGGGGTGCCGGCGTACGGTTTCACTTGCGGACTTTTGTTTGGCGTCGGCTTTGCCTCCGTGGTCGACGAAATCCTTGAAGAGCTTTTTTCGCTGCTCGTCATCGAGTCCGCTTACCCCGATACGCTTTCTCGTATCGTCTGCTTCTCTGTTCATGCCCTCTCCTGGAAAAAAGAATAGCCCATTTCTTCTAAATAGAAAAGATTTTTTGACGAAAAGTAGTTTGTAGGGTTAAACGATGACACAAAGAAAAATATTCATAGACCGAACACGAAACCCGGCAGCTCCCTCTTTTGATAGAAAAAGAGAACTCATACAGAACCAGAGAGTAAGGCCGAAGAAGAAGCAGCAGCTACCGAGAGAGAAAAGGACCCTCGCAGAGAGCACCTTGATAAAATCGATAGCCATGAGGCATGGCCTCTACCTCATAGTCAGTGCTGCTGTGCTCTCCGTTTTATTTCTCTTCCCCCTGGCCCTCGATATTAAATCCTACTTCTGGGAGAAAGAAAGGGTCATCGACAGAGAAGAGGACCTTGTGTACAATCTCTTTCTTATGGAAGGTGCCGGTAAAAGGGTAGAGGGGAGAAGTGAGAACCGGAACAACGAATTCCTCATTCCTTCCCTGAAGCTGGTGCCGTACAGAGTAAAAAAGGGCGATTCTCTTTTCGGTATCGCGAGGATGTTCAATGTGTCTGTCGATGCGATCATTACTGCAAATGAACTGAAAAATGCATATAACCTGCAGATAGGGACGGAGATTTTAGTCCCAAGTATGAGCGGAATATTCTACACAGTCAAGAAAGGTGACAGTCTCTTCGATATTGCGAAGCGGTATGGTATCGCCGTAAACAGCATTGCAGATATCAACGATCTGGATTCTTCAGTCATCAGGGCGGGGAAGCGCCTTTTCATCCCCGGAGGGACGCTCTCGGCGTGGGAGAGAGCGAGTGCGATCGGAGAGGTGTTCAAAAGTCCGGTAAGAGGAAGAATCACATCCAGAATGGGATTCAGGGTCGATCCATTTACAAAGCGCAGAGCGTACCATACAGGTGTCGATATTGCCA
>DATKZJ010000230.1:0-8010 GCA_035527995.1 Spirochaetota bacterium
GTAAGGAGCTGAGGGTATTCGGAGGACCGTTTATCCTGGGGCAGAAGACCGGAAAAACAGTTCTCCCGCATTACAGTTTCAGGGACCGGCACGGTAAGATAGCCCTCTGTTTTGACCCCCCGATACACCTCAACGGGGAAAATCTTAAGGATGACATCGCAGAGGTGATGGGGTTCTTTGAGCAGCGTATGCGGGAGCATCCCGACCAGTACATATGGTCCCAGGACAGATGGTAACAGTAGAGGGGGATAAATAGATGAACGTTGACCTCAAGGACAGAGTCGCGCTCGTGACCGGTGCGAGTAGGGGAATCGGCAGGAGTATCAGCATTGCGCTTGCTTCGCACGGTGCAAGGGTGGTCCTTTCTTCAAGATCAGAAAAGGGGCTTCAAGAGGTAAAGAGGGAGATCGGCGAGGCAGCCGTCATCCCGGCCGATCTTTCTAAGAAGGAGGATATTGATTCTTTGTTTTCCTCCGTCAGTGAAGAGTTCGGGAGGCTCGATATCCTTGTCAATAATGCCGGTATCGGGTATTTCGGAAAGCTCGCAGATTTCTCTATCGAGGATTTCGATCGTATCATGGCCGTCAATCTCAGGGGAACATACCTCTGCTGTCAGCAGGCAATGCGATTGATGATACCCAAACGCAAGGGCCATATAATAAACATGTCGAGCGTCGTGGGGTTCAAGGGATACCAAAACCAGTCGGCATACACCGCAAGCAAGCACGGTCTCATGGGCTTGACAAAGTCGCTTGCCGTAGAGGCGCAGGAGTACGGGATCAGGGTCTCGGTGATCTGCCCGGGAGTGGTGGATACGGATTTCGGGAAGGTCGCGCGCCCGGACCTCGACGATTCTGTGCTTATTCCTCCTGAAGACATCGCCAATACTGTGCTGTACCTCCTCTCTCTTTCGGACCGATCGATGGTCGATGAGATATATATCAGGAGGAGTGCGAGCACTCCATTCTAAAGACCCTGTGAGAGCGGCAGAATGAGGGCGTTTTCTCCCATCTGTAATTAAGAATATAGTCCAGGACTATTCGTCCGAGGCGACATTGTTTGTAACTCGATAGCTTGCAGCGAAACGGTATAGACCGTTTGGAGCAAACAAAAACCGTATTGAATCAACCTTCCCGCTGATTCGACGGTTGAGAAGGTGTGCAATGAAAAGTGCAGTCCAGTTCGGTGCCGGGAACATCGGCCGCGGGTTTATGGGACAGCTTTTCTGGGAGATCGGGTATGAGATCGTGTTCGTTGACGTCAAAGAACCTCTCGTGAAGCTGCTCAACGAAAAAAAAAGCTACACACTGCGGATCCTCGATGCGGGCACGAGAAAAAAGAGAGATATCGCCATAGACCGTTTCAGAGCACTCACGCTCATGAACCGGGATGAGGCAGTCGAAGCGATCGCCCTCTCCGATGTGATGAGTACGGCGGTCGGGGTGGAGAAACTTGAAGATATCGCCCCCCTCATTGTAGACGGTATAAAAGAGCGTTTCAGGCGGAGCTCTTTTCCGGTGGATATCTATCAGTGCGAGAACAGCCTCCATGCAGCGAAGATCCTGAAATCTGCGGTGCTCGATAGACTCTCCGGGGACCTCAGGAGATGGGCTGAGCGGAACGTAGGTTTTATCGGGACCGCTGTCATGCGTATTGTCCCCGCGCCCGGAAGGTTCGAGGGCGAAGATCCACTGCTCGTTGTCTCGGATGCGTATCACAGGCTTCCATACGACAACATGGCGAGGAAATCGCCGGCACCCTCCATCGAAGGGCTCAAGCCGGTAGACGATTTTACGGCGGAGATGACTAAAAAGCTCTATACTTACAATCTTGCCCATGCCGCCCTCGGGTACCTTGGAAATCTGAAAGGCCGCTCCTATATCCACGAATCCTTCGAGGACAGCGCTACGGTATCAGTGGTGGAAGGGGCGCTCAACGAGAGCATGGACGCTCTTGTAAAAAAGTATCCCGACAACATCGACTGCGAGGAAAAAAGAGAGATAATCCACGACATCAAACTCCGTTTCAGCAACCCTCTTATTATGGATACCATAAAAAGGGTAGGGAAGAACCCTGTCAGAAAGCTCGGGCCTGACGAGAGGCTGATCGGGAGCGCGAAACTCTGTCTGTCATCCGGTATCCTTCCCGATAACATATCATGTGTGTGCGCGGCCGCGCTTCTCTACGATGATCCAGAGGATGGGGAGACCGTAAGGCTTCGGCGGATGGTGAAAGAGGAGGGGGTTGAATACACCCTGAAAAAGATATCGGGCGTCGACCCGGAAAGCAGATTCGGCCGCGATATAGTCGGACACTACAACAGGCTTAAGACAGAAAAAGGCAGGTAGGATCTGGAAAAAAAACCGGGGGAGAGAGAGTCCCCCCGGTTACTGTTTTTTTATAGAATTTCCCTCTTTGTGATCTCCGAGGAGACGAAGACCTTGAAGAGGTTCTTGTCGGTTCTTAGCTCATGGAGAGCTTCCTCGAGCTCTTCGAGCGGCACCACCATGGAAAAGAGCGGCTCCGGCTTGATTCGGTCGTACTGAAGCAGTGCGATCGCGTCGTTCCAGTCGTTCCCAACGCCGGCGCACGAGCTTACCATACTCCGTTCCCCGAGGACCATATCAAACGGTTTCACCCTTATTATATCGTCTACGCCTGTGATTCCGAAAGCAGCGATCTTGCCCCCCGGACGCACCAGTTTGAAGGCCTGCTCATAGGTGGCGACAGTCCCCACAGCTTCGATGACATAGTCCGCCCCCCTTCCTTCGGTGAGCTCCATCACCGCCTCTACAGGATCCTGCTCGTTGATATTGATCGTATAATCCGCTCCAAGCTTCTTTGCGATCTCGAGCTTCACCTCGTTTATATCCATAACGATGATCGGAGCCGCTCCGCGGAGCCTCGCAACTGCAGCGTGGACCGCGCCCAAACCGCTGCCGATGATTGCGACACTGCTTCCGATCTCGACCTGCATCGCTTTTGCAGAGTGGATAACACACGATGTCGGTTCTATGAAGGCCCCTCTCTTGAAATCAAGGGTCTGGGGCAGTCTGTGCACCTGTTCCCACGGTGCCTTGACGTATTCGGCAAATGTCCCGTCGATGTGGATACCGATCTGGGTGAACTCGGGACACATGAGCTTCTGACCGCGCCTACAGTAGAAGCAGTGTCCGCAGCTCATGTTGATGTCAGCGGTGGCCGGGTCCCCTTCCCTCAGATTTTTTGCATTTTTCCCGACCTTTGCCACGGTACCGGAAAACTCGTGTCCGGAAATGAGCGGGAGCTTGTCTTTTGAGTACTTACCGGTGTAGATGCTCCAGTCGGTCCCGCATATCCCGGTATACTTTACCTTTATGAGAACCTCGTCATCCGTTATCTCAGGTACAGGTACCTGTTTGAAAACGATCTTCTCCGGTTTTTCAACTACAGCAGCTTTCATTGTTTCGGCCATGATACAATCCTCCGTTATTGAATCATAATATTATTAGACCATATTTAAAGATCTAAATCGTGCAACATATCACTGATCAGGGTCTGGGTCTCTCTCAGTTTATCAAACGGGAGCCTGATCTTATTATATTTTTCTACATTTTCCCGTATCGGATTTGTTATATCCTGTATCTTATGGATATCATCGATACGGGAGAAATCGGGCCAGATTCCCGTGCCCACGGCTCCTACTGCAGCGGCCCCCAGCGCCCCGGCCTCCTGTCCTATGTTTGTCTTCAGTACGGGCATGTCATACACATCCGCAAATATCTGCCGCCAGAGCTTCGATTTAGAGCCGCCACCCACCATCAGCATCTCGTTTTCGAGCTTCGTGAATTTCCTTAAGAGTTCGAGTACGAGACCGAGGTTCATCGCGATCCCCTCCATAGCGCTGCGGAGCACGTCTCCTCTGGTGTGACCGAGGTCTAATCCTGAAAATGCACCCCTTAAATGCGGGCTTCCCTCCTGCGAGCTGCCTCCTGCGAGGCTCGGATTGAAGAGAAGCTTGTGAGCCCCGATAGGCGATTCTGCAGCGAGCTCGTTTATGATCTCGTATATGTCCCTACCTTTTTTATCCGCGGCTTCTTTGAGGTCTCCGAATAGGGTGTCCTTAACCCACTCCAGCGAGCTGCAGGCGGAAAATATGCTTACTGCAGAGGTAAACATACCGGGCATGACATGGGTGAACACATACGGTCTCTTTTCCGCATTAAGAACGGGATTGTTCGACGAGACCGCGATCCAGGAGGAAGTGCCGAGTGATGTATAGACCCTTCCGTCCTTGCTGTTTCTTGCGCCGAGCGCCATACAGGAGTTGTCGACTCCGCCACACACGACCTTTACACCTCTTGGGAGGCCGAGTGTGTCAGCGACGTCCTTCTTTAGCTCGCCCACTATCGCAGTAGATGGGACGATCTCCGGGAAAAGGTCCCGGGAAAGGCCCGAGGCTTCGATAAACTGCGGGGCATAATCCCATCCCCGGAGGTCGTATACGCCGCTTCCCGAGGCATATGAATAGTCTGTAACAATGTTGCCGGTCAGCATGAAGTTGATGAAGTCTTTTGTTCCGACGATTCGATGGGTCTTTTTAAAGAGATCGGGTTCATTGTCACGGTACCACATGATCTTGAAAACGGAGTAGCAATCAGGGGGAAACCCGTTTCCGGTTTTCATATACCATTCTCGCTGGTCCATTTTTTCGAAGAACTCTTTCGTCTGCGATTTCGGACGGCGGTCAGACCAGATAGGGGTTCTCTCCCTGAGCAGCGCCCCGTCCCGTTCCAGCGGTACGGCTCCGAGGCTGTGACCGGAGAATGATATACATCCGATGTTTGCGGCCTCGCCCCTGCGCTTCTTTAGAAGCCTCCCGATGCTGGTAAGAACTGAGTCCCACCAGTCCATGGGCCGCTGTTCGTGTAACCCTATCTCTGGATAAAACGTCTCATACGGCACGAACGTGCTCTCAATGAGGTTTCCTTCGGAATCGTAGAGGGAGGCCTTGTTCCCTCCGGTCCCGAGGTCACAGGCTAAGATCATCTTTTCCATTGTGCAGTGTCCATTGGTTTTTAGATTAATATTGCCGAAATATCAGAGACTGTTCAGTCAAAAGACTGTTCAGTCAAGAGGCCGGTTTAAACCTCGACCTGGTTTCCGTATCTGCTCCCGAATTCACGGATCAGCTCCTCGCCCCTGCTCACTCCGAGCTGGTCGGCGCCACCCTTTATGAGTTCCAGCGCATAATCGAGATCGTATATACCGCCCGACGCCTTTATCCTGACCTTGTCGCTCAACACTTTTCTCATGAGCACAATATCTTCGAGAACGGCCCCTTTCGGGTTTTTATTCATCATCTCGAGGTACTGGGTCCGTACTCCTGTCGTCGTCTTGACGAGGTGTGCACCTGCTTCTTCTGCAATCCTGCAGGCCCTCTGTTTCTCTCCCGTGGTCAGGACCCAGGTTTCTATGATGGTCTTGACGGGTTTTCCCTCGGCGGCCTCGACAACCGCTCTTATGTCATCGAGAACAACGTTATCCTCGTTCGACCGCAGAGCACCGACGTTGATCACCATATCGATCTGGGTGGCCCCGTCCGCTATGCCCCTTTTTGTCTCCATCACTTTGACCTCCGTAAAGTGAGATCCAAAAGGAAATCCCACGTTACAGCTGATATCCATATCTGTATCGCTAAGGAGCTTGCTCCCGAGTTTTACCCATACAGGGTTGAGGCATGCAACGCCGACGCGGGCAGAGCGTGCTCTCTCACAGAAGGCTTTTAAATCATCCGCAGAGGCGAACTGCTGACAGAGGCTGTACTCGATACGGTGTCTGAAATCATCGATAGTAAGATTCATTTTGTCACCTTTTCATTGTTATGTATGCTTTTCCTTCAGCCTTCCCATCTCTTTTCTTATCGCCTGGAGGGCTTTGGTATACTTTTTGTCATATGTCGCGCAGCCAACAGGCTGCTGCCGTACGAGGAATTCCACACAGTTATCGCATGCCGTGCACCAGTTGACCTCTTCCGGTTTTCCTTTCTCCAGTTTCGCAGGGAATAGGGAATCAGCGAGCGACTGGCGGCCTAGTGCGATCATGTCGCATACACCGTCCTGTATGTTCTTGTTTGCCCAGTAGACAAGCGAGCTCTCGTCACGGTTCACGGCAAGGAACTTGTTTTTCCCGTTTCTGAATACGGAGTAAGCCGAGCCGATGACAACGGTCTCAGGTTTTACAGCCTCTTTTATCCTCTTCTGAAAGCTCATATGGAGGTATGCGTAATCCGGGATCCTTCGGTCGGGCTGAGTGAGAGCGAGTGTGACGGAGGGGCTTCCCGCGGACTGCAGAATGTAGCTCGCCCCGCGGTCCTCGAGGCCTTTGACGAGATCTATCGGCTCCGTAAGGTCCAATACGGGCGTGTCAGGTCCTGCAGTTCCGAACCCTCCCGGGAAACCCTCCCATGCCGAGATCTTCGATCCAAGGATGAAGTTCGGATCGTTTATCCTCTTCCGCGTGCGTTCGTAAATCTCGTAGGCAAATCTTGTACGGTTTTCCCATGAACCGCCGTATTTCCACTTGCGGTCGTTGTAGGGGCGGAGGAATTGCGATCCGAGGTATCCATGACAGAGCTTGATGTCTATACCGTCGGCACCGCTGTCGTGCGCGACCTCTGCAGCGAGGACGAAACGGTCGATGACTTCCTCCGCCTCATCTTCGGTAAGCAGATCGCCTCCAAAACCGGGGAGCGGTTTTACGCAGACCCGTCTGGAGAACTGCGGTTCACTCAGCTCACCGGAATGCGTGAGCTGTATGAAAAGCAGCGGCTTTGGGTTCACACTCTTCATCTCAGCGATGAACTTTTTTAGCGCAGGCTGGTTCCGGGGGGCGCCTATGAGCTGGTTCAGCCTTCCCCTTGACTCCTCGATAACGCTGATCGCCTCCATGAAGATGACGCCGGCATTCCCCTCGAACGCCCGGTTGTAGCGTTTGTAGGTGAGCTCACTGGGGTTTCCCTCTTTGTCGGCGTCGTTGCATTCCATCGCATTGAGGGCTATCCGGTTTACAGATGTTCTAGTACCTATCCTGACCTCTCGGAAGAGAGGATCTTTTGTTGCCATTTTTAGCTCCTTAAGAGAGGGTCTTCTGAATGATGTTTTTCTTTCTATAAAATATGATCTAATACACCACGGCTTCTAATAAGGGAAATACAGGGCCTTGTTTCAAAAAAACGTAATATTATTATCTGAAAATTGGACTTGGTGTTGACATCTCCTGTTCACGCTCTCCTTTAAAAAACCGAAGGTCTTTAATGACAGCTCAAGATGTTTTCATATACTTCCAAAGTGTTATTTTCAGTCTATATCTCTACATCACGCCGCCCTGGGCATTCCCAAATATTTCAAGATTTGGCTATCAAGAACAGCAGCATAAAGTTTATTCAAAGAGCTTATCGCCGCGGCCTTCATACCGCTTCTTTATGATGAGCGGCTCCAGAAACTCGAACGTCTTCTCAAACCCGTCCTCGCGGCTCATGATTACATCCTCGTGTTCGTAGCTCAGGACATAGTCGTACCCGACGAGCACGAGCTCCGTAATCACCCGTTTCCACGGTACCGAGCCCCATCCCGGAATTCTGAACCTGAACCCGCGATCGATCCGGTCCCACTTGCCGGTAGGCTGCAGGCCCGACCGCTTGACGTTGTGCTCGACGATCTCCCCGTCCTTTGCATGGACGTGGTATATACGCTCTCCGAGCTCCTGAACGAAGATTACCGGATCTATCCCCTGCATTATGATATTTGCGGGGTCGAAATTGAATCCCCATGCTGGATGACCGTTTACGAGCTCGATACTCCTGATCGCTGTTTCTATGTTATACACGTACTCGTTCGGGTGCGGTTCATGGGCGAACTTGACACCCTCCTTCTTGAAGACGTCGAGGATCTCGCCCCAACGCTCTGCGAAGGCCTTCCCCATCTCGTCCCAGCCTTTGGGGTTGGGCCAGGGGAACCACCGGAAGAAATG
>DATKZJ010000231.1:0-5195 GCA_035527995.1 Spirochaetota bacterium
TATGATGACGTCGCGGTTTCCGAAGAGGACTTCCGATATGTAGCTCTGGATCTTGACGAATATGAACTCGCCTTCGTGCATCTTGTGGGGCAGGTAGTCGCGGATGTTGCCGTGGATGACGTAGAGGTTCGCGGTCTTCGAACAGTATTTGTAGGACAGCTCCTGGGCCCAGTCCGGGAGTACCCGTATAAAAGGAAGGTGCTCGAGTATCAGCTGCTCTGCCATCCCCCTCCCCAGAGACTTGCGTATTTTCGTATATTATAGTATGTTTGGACACCTTAATCAATGAAAAGAATATGTCCATTTTAATACTGAATCGGCGGACCTGTACGCATATATCCCTTATAGCAATAGTCCGCATTTTTTAAATCGTTAGTATCGGGCAGGTTCCCGTTTCCAAAAAGCTTCGAGTGAGATCTTACAAGGGACTCGTACCATTGCCCGGATGAATCACGGGCCGTTAAGATAAATTTACTCTCCCGAAATTTTTTATCCAGCGCCATATAGGTGAAAGAAAGGCTGAACGGCATGTCCTGAAAAGCCTGCGCCGTACGGCAGAACATGAAAAGACGCCTGAAATCTCCTCGCGCCCAGTCATGAATCAAAAGCTCGCCGGGCCTCACGTGGCCGACGCCGATCCCGATATTTTCCAGTGCCTTCTTTTCGGTCTTGTTCCTGCCGATACAGAATATCTTCTTTTTACCGACTGCCTTGACCCCGCATAACAGCCGTATTTCGGAACCTGCCTTACGATCTTCATTCCTTTCACTATCACTCTCTATCTCTTTTTCAGCCTGAGGTCTACAAACCGGCCGGTCTGTTCCTGTATCGCCCTCTCAACAGGAAGCCGCTCCATGGAGCTCGCCCCGTAAAACCCGTGAACGTTTCTGCACAGCTCGAGGACGCGGGCCGCATCCTCAGGCTCCGCTATCGGTCCCCCGTGACAGAGAACGATAACCTCATCGTGCACTTCCATGGCTGCTTTCGCCATCCGGTCGATGAGGTCCGCGCACTCTTCCATCGATCGCGTTGTCTTCGCCCCGATTGCTCCCGCCACGGTGGTTCCCATATGCGCGACTATGATATCCGCGCCTGCGCGCGCCATCTGCCGCGCCTCCTCCTCGTTGAATACGTAGGGAGTCGTGAGGAGATCGAGCTCCCGAGCGATTCGTATCATATCGACCTCTTTACTATAGCCGAAACCGGTCTCCTCGAAGTTCACCCTCACAGTCCCGTCGAAAAGACCTATCGTCGGAAAGTTCTGAACGCCTGAAAACCCTGCGGATTTGACCTCCAGAAGGAACCGCTCCATTCTTCGCATCGGATCAGTGCCGCATACACCGGCAAGCACAGGCGTATGCTTCACAACCGGAAGCACCTCCCTGGCCATATCCATGACGATCTCGTTTGCATCGCCGAACGGCAGAAGGCCCGCCATCGAACCGTGCCCGGACATCCTGAACCGGCCGGAGTTGTAGATTATGATGAGGTCTATGCCGCCGGCCTCCTCGAACTTGGCGCTGATACCTGTCCCTGCACCTCCACCTATTATCGGGCGTCCCTCGCCTATCTTCTTTCTGAAGCTTCTCAGGATTTCTTCTCGCGTTTCGGCCATCATCTTCTCCTCCATGGATTATGAATTCATCATATCGATGAGTGTTCTCGCGCATTCAACGGCGAATTCCGGATCGTTGATGTTATTATCCATCTCTGACACCCTGATATCCGGCCTGAGGCTCTCTTCCAGGCTTTCGAAGAGGGCTCGGTCGGCCTCCGGCCACCAGAAAAAACCGCCGGGAGCATCGATCATGCTCAACCCCTTCAAAGGGATGAGCACGCGAACAGGGCCCGTGCTTCTGTTGAGCTTTTCAGAGATGATCTTTCCGAGTCTTCTGTTTTCATCAATCGAGGTCCGCATGAGGGTCACATTTGGATTGTGCCGGTAAAACTTCCGACCTCTGTACGTCTCAGGTATGCTCGCAGGCTCCCAGAAGTTCACCATGTCGAGACACCCCGGCACCACCACTTGCGGTATTCCTACAGCTCCCGCGGACTCCAGCCTCCCCGCCCCTGCAGAGAGTACTCCACCTGCAAGCTCGTCCGCGAGCTCGGTTGTGGTGATATCGAGCACCCCGGCTATGTGACCGGATTCTATTAGGTTCTCCATTATTTTACCGCTTGTCCCGGTGCACCCGAATACGAGGACCTCATATCTATGTGCCTCCAGAATCTCCCTCGCGGTACCGACACACGGAGTGGTGTTCCCGAACATCGTTGCCGCAATCGCTGTTTTTTCTCCTGCGTCCTCGACTTCCACCTCAGCCATCCCGCATACAGCTGCAGCGGCCCTCAGAATGACCTCCCTGCTGATGCGGTTGATACCGGATATATCGACAATGCTCGGCACCATCACGATATCCTTTATCCCGACATACCCTGACACATCCCGCCCCGCGAGAGTCGAAACCATAACCTTCGGCACCCCGAAGGGAAGTGCCCTCATTCCTGATGTTGCTATTGAGGTCCCGCCTCCGCCTCCGAGCGCTATGACCCCCTGTATCCTGCCCTGGGCAAAGAGCTCGGGTAGTATCTTCTCCATACCCTTTCCCATGATGCGAACGGCTTTTCCCCTGTCCCTCTCAGCCCTGAGATCACCGATACTCGCTCCTCCTGCAATCGCAACATCCTCCCCCGTAATATCCGGTTTAAAAAACGGCTCGCCCAGAATCCCCACATCGACTATCAGCGTATTGAAACCCCTTTTCTCGATCGAATCTTTGAGGAGTTCGCACTCCTCTCCTTTCGTATCAAGCGTTCCGACAACGGCGATGGTCTTCATCCGTTTTTTCTCCCCCTTGTACCGTCCAACAGAAAGACAAGAAAGGTGCAAACAGTAACTACAGCCCCCATGACGGAAAAGCCCGTTGCAAACGATCCGCGCTCGCCCAAAATCCCTAAAAGAGACGGGATCACTCCTCCTCCGACGAGAAGCGAAACCGGGATCATGAGTGATATCGCGACGTTGTAGGATCTCTTCGGCCACATGCCTGCCGTCATTGTGAGAGCGATGGGAAAGAAGCTCTCCACGAATATAGGCTGTAAAAACACCGCTGCCAGAAGCACGGGTTTCATCTGAATGCTGAGAAGCACCGTCGTTACTCCCGTGAGTGCGATGATGGCGGCGAGAAGCCATTTTACCCCGAACCTGTCCACGAGAAGCCCGGCGAGAAATATGATGACGAGCCCTGAGATCCTCGATATGCCGACAAGGCTGTTGACAAGAGGGAGGCCCATCCCGCGTTCTGATACGAGGAAAGCGGGAAGCACAGAATAGACGCCGAGTGACGCACCGATGGCAAGGCAGAAGAAGATCATCATGATCCAGAAGCGGGAGGAGAGCAGGATGCTCTTCAGGTTCGCGGGAGTATAACCCTCACCTGACCCCTTTACGTCGCGCAGAAAAACGAGGATCACTGCGGACTGCAGGAAGCAGAGCACACCGAGAACAGCAAGGCTCAGCCTCCACCGGCTTCCTCCGAGAAAAGCCTGTGCAAATATCGGTGCAAGAATAAGGCTGAGATTAGGACCTATCTCGTGGATGGCAAACGCCTTTCCCAGGTTCCTTTCTTGGTTGGTTTCCGTAATTATTGCGAGCCCGGAAGGAAGGTACAGCCCCATGCCGCAGCCGAGCAGGAAGAGAAACAGCCTGATAAGATTGAGGGAGTTTAAAATTGCCACACAGAACAGGGAGACGCCGCCTACCAGCAGCGCCGCTATGATCGTATACCTGTGGGTGAGCCTCGGCGAGAGATAGCCGGACCCGAGCATTCCTATGCTGTACCCAGCCGATATGAAGAGAAAAAACTGCGTGGCTGTCTTATGGCTTATTCCGAGATCCTCCTCTATGGCAAGCAGGAGAGGTGAGAACACCGTTCGGGCGAGCAGGTTCAAAAACATCGCGCCTGATAAGATCAGGACAAGCCCCACGTTGATACGGTCTCGATCTGAATATCCTACATCCATCGCTATCCTCAAAAGGCTCATTCAATGCCCGGCCGGGGCCTGGCCGGCACTGCCCGCGCTCCCGAGAACCTCTCTGTTCTTCCTCCTGTAAAGGACCACAAGCTCCTCTCTCGCCCTTCCCATGTATTTCCTCGTGTCGAATACCGCAGGATCTTCCGAGAGCGTCTTCCGTACCATTGCCGTCGTAACAAGAAGGGCATCAGATGCGATGTTCACCTTGCACACGCACGACCTTGCCGCCTCCCGCACCTGCTCTTCCGGGATACCCACGACGTCCTCGAGGGCTCCCCCGTATCGGTTTATCATCTCCACATACTCCCCGGGGAGCGCAGATGAGCCGTGCAGCACGACAGGAAACCCCGGGACCCTCCTTTTTATCTCTTCGAGTATATCGAATCGTAAGGGTGGAAGAGTTTCTCCCGGTCTTGCCTTGATCTTGTTGAGACCGTGAGCAGTACCAACCGAAACTGCGAGCGAATCCACTCCCGAGCGCTTCACGAACTCCTCCACGCGTGCCGGGTCGGTGTACATGGACTCGGTGTGCCCGGTTTCCTCCTCTACACCCGATAGTGTTCCGAGCTCCCCTTCGACAGTAACATCGAACCTGTGAGCGTGGTCCGCCACGATCTTGGTGAGCCTTATGTTTTCCTCGAAGGGGAGTGCCGATCCATCGATCATCACGGAGGAGAACCCGTCATCGATGCTTCGCGCGCACTCTTCCGGCGAATCTCCGTGGTCGAGATGGAGCGCACACGGGGCACTCGAGCCCGAAGACACTATTAACTCCACAGCAGCCTGCGCCATGCGCCGTACGAACTCGCGCCCGACGTACTGTCTCACCCTTTTCGACGCCTGTAGTATCACCGGCGACCTCGACTCCACACATGCCTGCACTATCGCCTGGAGCTGCTCCATGTTGACGAAGTTGTATGCCGGGACCGCATATCCGCCCTCGTATGCCTTCCTGAACATATCCTTTGTATTGACGAACCCGATTTCGGTATAGTGCATGATACAGACCTCTCTATCGAAGCGTGATGCTGTTTCTCCCCTGGAGTGCGGGCCGTTCGAGCGCCTGCATACTGCAACGCGGCCCTTTTTCCGAGTTTTAAAAAACTTCGCGTGATGCAATTATACAAAGAAGCCCTGTTTTATTCCAGAAGTTTGAACCA
>DATKZJ010000232.1:0-3072 GCA_035527995.1 Spirochaetota bacterium
GGTCTTGAATGGACACGATTTGTTTTCAGCGAGGAATCGGGTACTGTTCAGCTTGTTCCCGCCCTGCAGGACAAAGCGATAGTGGTCGGGTCCGAGATGGAAGTCAAGATCCTTCCCGGAAACAGGGCCCTCTTCTTCGTCAGCATCCCTGTCTGGACCCGCGTTCTGGTGGGGGAAAAAAAGAAAAGCTGCACGCTCACCGAGATACCGACCGTAAAGCTCTCGAACACATGGTTCGGAGACCCGATGACAGGAGAGCTGGGGTACAGTCTCACCACTCGCGCCCGGCGCACGATAGACGACAGTGCTATCTCCATATACAGGGCGATATGCCCCGTGACGATGAAGAACAGCTCACCCTCAGCGCTCGATTTTCAGAAGCTCTGCATCCATGTGGAGCATCTCAAGGTCTATAAAGGAAAACAGCGGCTCTGGACCAACGAGGTGCGTATCACATATGTGGGAGAGGCCCAACCGAGCCGCATCGAGCTCTCCGATAAAAAACCGAACTTCGAGGAAGGATGCACACTGCTGTGCGGGGAACGCATACCTGTGAACAAGAGCATTCTGAAAAAAAGCGTCAGCATCTTTAAATATTTTACAACGATCGAGTAAAAGAGAGGTATGGCGCCATGGCGGATCTCTTCTCATTCAACCTTGACAAGTTCCTCAACCCCGACACGCTGTTAACAGTGCTTCGGGTTGTCATTATTGTCGTTGCGGGGTTTGTGCTTCTCAAGATCCTCAACTTCTCCATAGGAAGGACAATTAAGAAGCGGTTCTCCCAGCAGACCGCCATGCTCATAAAGAAAGGAATATTCTATGCCGGGGCGTTTATTATCCTCGTGACAGTACTTCGTCAGCTCGGGTTCAAGCTCACCGCACTTCTCGGGGCTGCAGGGATCGCGGGAATCGCCATAGGTTTCGCCTCGCAGACATCCGTGTCCAACATCATCAGCGGGCTTTTTCTCATTTCAGAGAAGCCTTTCGCAGTAGGAGACATCATCAAAGCCGGGGGCACTACGGGCATAATCCTGTCCATCGACCTTTTATCAGTTAAAATAAGGACCTTCGACAATCTCTTTATACGGATACCGAACGAGCAGCTGATAAAGCAGGAAGTGACGAATGTAACGAGGTTTCCTATAAGGCGCCTCAACATCGACGTCAGTATAGCATACAAGGACGATATCGGGAAGGCGCAAGAAGTTCTTCTCGATGTCGCGAAAAATAACCCCTACTGCCTCGACAATCCCGAGCCGTATTTCGTGATAAAGGAGTTCGGGGCCCACGGAATAGACCTCATGCTCGGAGCGTGGTTTTCTAAGCCCGACTATACTGCATTGAATAACACAATCATGCAGGAGATCAAGGAGCGGTTCGACGGGGAGGGAATTGAGATTCCGTTCCCGCATGTGAGCGTCTATACCGGGTCCGTCACCGAGCCTTTTCCGGTCCAAGTCATCCGTGAGGAACCTAATGTGGACAAGCCACATTCTTGATTAAAATATTTTCTTTCCAAAAAGGCAAGAAAATCAGTATTAAGGTACTAATAACGAAGAGAGGAAATAGATATGAGCAGGTTTATTAAAAAGAGGACTAAGTCTCTCGGCCAGCCCCCCGGATCACTGGTTCACATAGGAGAGATAAAAACTGAAAAAACCAGGATATCCGTACTAGACTACAATGAGAAGCAGTATTCCGAAAGGACGGACGTACCGGCTGAGGAGTGCAAGGGGTATATCGATACATCAACCGTGACATGGATAAACATCGACGGGATACATGATGTAAGTATCGTTGAGCAGATCGGCGAGCAGTTCGGTATTCACCCTCTTCTGCTCGAGGACGTGATGAACACCGAGCAGCGTCCAAAGCTCGAGGACTTCGAGCGCCATCTGTTCGTTGTTCTGAAGATGCTTACATACAACGAAGAGAAAGGCAGCGTCGATTCCGAACAGATAAGCATAGTGGTCGGCCCGAACTTCGTAATATCCTTTCAGGAGCGGGAGGGGGATGTATTCACCCCGGTCCGTGAGAGGATACGAAACGGCAAGGGAAGGATCAGGTCGCATGGAGCCGACTACCTCGCATACTCCCTGCTCGATGCGATCATCGACAACTATTTCGTAATCCTCGAAACCTTCGGAGAAAAGATAGAACAGCTCGAGGAAGAGATCCTCGAAGATTCGACAGGAAAGACATCGGCGAGGATCCACAGTCTCAAGCGCGAGCTCATATTCCTTCGCCGGTCAGTATGGCCGCTACGGGAGGTCATCAACGGTCTCGGCAGGGGAGAATCAAAACTTATCAAGAAATCCACGCTCGTATTTCTTCGCGACCTCTACGATCACACGATCAACATCATAGACACAACCGAAGCTTTCAGGGACACGATATCGGGAATGCTCGACACGTACCTCACGCAGGTGAGCAACAAGATGAACGAGACGATGAAGGTGCTCACCGTGATCGCGACGATCTTTATTCCCGTTACCTTTATTGCGGGGATATACGGGATGAATTTCGAGTTCATGCCGGAGCTCGGCTGGAAATGGGCCTACCCGACGTTGTGGGGATTTATCGTCCTCGTGGGGATCACGATGATAATCTTCTTCAAACGAAGACGGTGGATTTAGGCGACTTTAACCCGGTCGTCATGGAATTTTTCTATTTCTTCCTCTCCCGCAAAATTCTGACTATCTCATCCCTCTCGCGTGTGATAGGCGGGAAGCCGTTTCCCTGTCCGACATTATCTCAGAGAGCATTTTCAATATCTGCACGTGCTCGTCTTCCGCTCCGAGAGGAGTCAGGATAAGAGAGGTGAAACGCGTCTTTAGCCCGTCGGGAAGCCCGTCGGGCGAGTTCCAGTCGATGCACTGGGCTGACCTCCCGAACACTACAACGGGCCTCTTTAATCGTTCGATCTTGCCATTTAGGAAAAGCTGCCCCCTCTTTCAACGGCCGTATTCATCTGGCTCTCCCTCTCGAAAACGGCACGTTCCAGTGATCCGACAGCAAGGCCCGTAACAGCTGACGCCGCTCTACAGAGAGCGCGGATCGTGTCGTCCT
>DATKZJ010000233.1:0-9544 GCA_035527995.1 Spirochaetota bacterium
ATACGGGCAGTGCTCGCCCTTATGGGCATGCGTCCTCCTGGACGAACGCGTTCTCCTGGACGCGAACCCTCCTAGGGCTTTGGTACAGCCCTGTAGGCGTAGGAGTCGGGAACGATAAAGAGTGCCCTCTCGCCGAGCAGGTTCCCGTCCTCTTTCAGTATCTTTACAGAGTAAGAACCAGTTCTGTCGAACAGGACCTTTAGAGAGAAAGAGGTCCAGTGAGGTCTGATCGGGATCGTTTTTGCATCGTAGTACTCCGGTCCTTCCGTACCAATCCTGGAGATCTCTACAGTTGCGCTTCCGGTATCCAGAGTCTCTCCCGATTTTACAAAGATGGTCACATTACCTCTTGTAAAAGCGGTCGAGCTGCCTATCGGCTTCAGCTTGATGTAATCCACGCTCTCGCAGAAGATCAGCCTCGGTCTCGAATAGAACTCTCCCACCCTCTCATATCCGAAGAAGAATATGACGGCAAGAACGACGGCGATCCCGACGGATATAAGAACCCACATCCCTGTCCTCTTTTGCGATCTCACAGGGGGCGCATACGCCGTAGGTACAACGGCAGCCTGCTCCCGGGCTCTTTGTTCTTCTGCGATCTCCTCAACACCCTCCTTATACTCGCTTCTGAACCGCTCTCCTATCTTCCTCTCGGAAAGCTCTCGCGTAGGGTGAGTACGCTCTTTTCTTTTCAGAACCGTCCTGGCCTGCTTCCTGAGAAACGAGGACCCCAGTACGGCCGTGAAGAGTGAGAAACCGATAAGGAATATGAGGACAAAAATCGCAATGAGCATCATCGGCCTGAATCACCTTTACTAGGAAATCGCTACAAATTGATTTTCGGTTCTTTTTATTACTAACTAAAATATTTAGATCTAAAATCGAGTCTCCGGATTTTACATGCAATACCCCTCACATCAACCCTCCCCCCTCAAGCGGGGGGAGGGGGGTTATTTGTATCGATTTTTTTTGAGGAGTGTCGAAGATTCCTTCCGATAAGAAATTTAACCCCCATTTCTCACACAGGAATGGGGATTTTAGCGTTTTTTTCACCGTAAATATTATTTTTGGCCTATCCGGTTGACTCCCGTAGAGTAACAGATAGTTTTTATGTGTGGAAGATTATCCAAAGACGATTTTTGAGTTCGAGCAGCGTTTCGCTACAGAACAATCCTGTCGTGATTATTTGTTTCAAATTCGCTGGCCGGATGGCTTTTGCTGTCCACGATGTGGCCATAGAAAGGCTTGGTATACTAAGAGGAACCTTTATCGCTGTGAGCATTGTGACTTTCAGGTATCAATCACAGCGGGTACGATCTTTCAAAGCACTCGTAAATCGTTGAGGCTATGGTTCCGGGCGATGTGGTATGTTACGAATCAGAAGAATGGCGTGAATGCACTTGGACTACAACGTGCATTGGGATTGACCCGATATGAAACAGTTTGGACATGGCTTCACAAACTACGTGTTGCTATGGTACGTCCTGGTCGGGATCGTCTGTCAGGTACTGTAGAAGTGGATGAGACATATATTGGGGTTACGAGATTAAACCGGATAGGCCATTATTATTTTTTACAGCTGACAAGTCATCCGGAAAACCGCATTAAAATGGCTTGAAAAAAGCCCTCCCCGTATGTATAAAGTACAAAGGGTTCTCTCATACTCGCAAGGCCTCACCGGATATCAGTTTCGGCACCCTTTTTTATCATATGCTCCGGAGGCCGAAAAACAATCTCGTCTCGGGAGACCCCCAGACCAAGACTATGTAGTTTTTTAGACGACAGTCGATAAAAGAATATAAGGAGAGTTCACGCGATGCATAGACCGGCGATTGAAGGAGGAAAACCTGTCCGCGACACAGCACTTTCCTTTTCCCCTCCGGACATCAGATCCTGTGAGATAGAGCGTGTCACAGAGGTTCTGAAGTCGGGATGGATAACACGAGGGAAAGTGTGCGATGAGCTCGAACGGGATCTTGCATCATATACAGGTGCGAAGCATGCCGTCTGCCTGAACTCGGCCACTGCCGGGCTTTTTCTGTCTCTCAAGATCGCCGGAGTGGGAGAAGGTGGCGAGGTCATCACCTCCCCGTATACCTTTGCCGCATCTGCCAATGTGATACTCCATGCAGGGGCACGTCCTGTGTTCGCGGATGTTGAAGAAGACTCCTTTCAGATATCTCCGGGTGAAATAGAAAAGAGTATCACGGGGTATACGAGGGCCATAATACCGGTTCACTTCGGCGGCCATCCCGCCGACCTTGGTGAGATCAAAAATATCGCAAAGAAACACAACCTGCTGGTAATCGAAGATGCGGCGCATGCTATCGGTGCAGAATACGGAAGGCGCAAGATCGGCAGCGGAGACGGTATATGCGTCTTCTCCTTCCATGCGGTGAAGAACGTAACCACCGCAGAGGGAGGCGCGGTCACGACGGATGACGAAGATCTCATCGATAAGCTCAAGCTCTACTCCCTCCACGGTCAGACGAAGGACGCCTTATCAAAGCTCAAGTCCGGTGGGTGGAAGTATGACATCGCTGTTCCGGGCTATAAGTTCAATTTGACCGATATTCAGGCTGCTATAGGTATCGAGCAGCTCAAACGGATCGATGAGAACCAGAACAAACGGAAGAACATCGCACAGAGGTATGAAAATATTCTCAGGGCGTTCGATTTTGTCCGAACTCCGAAGGTAAAAGAGGGTATGGTAAGCTCCTGGCACCTCTATCCTGTCCTCATAGATTTTTCGAGACTCAAGGTAGACAGGGACCGCCTCATCGAATCTCTCACAGCGGAGAACATCTCATCAAACGTTCATTACATACCTGTTCACCTCATGAGCTACTACAGGGAGACCTTCGGGTATAAACCGGAAGATTTTCCCGTTTCCTACTCGCTCTACCTCAGGGAGTTGAGCCTTCCTATTTATCCCCAGATGACGGAGCAGGATGTGAACGATGTCGGCGAGGCCCTGTGCCGTCTATTCCAGTACTACAAAAAATAAACCGATTTTCTTATCCTCCGCTTTTCGTTATACTTAGTTTCTGGCGATTGATATGTAAGCCGCGGCGCAATGTTATAAATGTTCATGGCGGGTTATTTGCCGGAACAGATAGATCATACACCATAACACCACTCCACGAGAGGATACCATGCATCCTACACTCGTAAGGCTCGGTCCTATCGAGATCAGATACTACGGCCTGATGTACGTGATAGCGATAGTAGCGGGTATCTTCCTCCTTCAGCGGGAGATCCCGAGAAAGAAGATCGCTCTCACGAAGGACGAAGTCATAAGCTATGTCTTCTGGCTCGTGATCGGAGGCATTCTCGGAGCGAGGATCTACTATGTGCTGTTCATGTGGAAGCAGTTCTACGCCCAGAACCCGCTCGAGATCTTCGCAATCTGGCACGGAGGGCTGGCGATCCACGGCGGAATCATTGGAGGAGCCGCCTCGATCATCCTCTACGCGAAGAGCAAGAAGATCCATTTCTTCGATCTCCTGGATGCGACGGCGCCGCTGCTCGCTCTCGGACAGGCCCTCGGGAGATTCGGGAACTTCATGAACGGAGACGCTCACGGCCTCCCAACCTCGCTGCCGTGGGGTATCGTGTTCCCCAGGGGAAGCATTGCAGGGAACGAGTTTCCCGGACAGCCGCTTCACCCTGTCATGCTCTACGAACTTGCCCTCAACCTCGTCAACTTCCTCATCCTGTGGAAGCTCAGGAAGCGCGACTACAAGCGCGGATTCATTCTCGCTGTGTATCTTTTAAACTACGGCATCATCCGGTTTTTTGTAAGCTTCCTGAGGGCTGACAGCCTCATGCTGGGAAAACTGAGGGGAGCGCAAGTGCTGAGCGTGATATTCGTGTGCTGTTCCCTCCTCTTCCTCCTCCTCTTCAAACTGTGGAAGAGGGAAGAAGCGGAGACAAAGGCCTGAAAGTGAAGCCTTCTTTTGCAACGGGCTTCAGACAACACTATATCAATAAAAAATGAAAGGTACATAAGGATGAACATCGTCGCAGACCTGCACACTCACACAGTTGCAAGCGGGCATGCCGCCGACACCATTCGAACGGTCTGTGAAAAGGCCAGGCAGAAGGGGCTTGACGGGGTCGCGATTACAGACCATGGGCCCGGGGTGCCGGGGGGTGCAAACCCCATATATTTCATGGCTCTCAAAAGGATGTTGAGAGGCATCGAAACACCCGTCAGGAAGATCGCCGGAATAGAGGAAGACATCAGTAATGTCAAAGGAGACCTCACTCTCGACGACGAGGTCCACAGGAGCCTCGAGATAGTAACTGCAGGGTGTCATCCCTACACCTGGATTGCAGAACAACCGATGAAGGTGCGGACGGACGCAATCATAAATGCCGTTACAAGAAAAAATATCCAGATCCTCACGCATCCGGTCGCATCATTCTGCGACTTCGACCTTCCCGCGGTAATAGGTGCATGTACAGATGCAGGGGTCGCGCTGGAGCTCAATGAGAGCAAAACAGAGGATGTCGGAACGATCTTAAAATTTCTTGAAATGTGCGCGAAGAGCGGCGCGCGTATCGTGTTATCCAGTGACGCTCACGTCGCGGAGGAGGTCGGCATCTTTCACCGGGGGGCCTCGATACTTAAGACCGCACGGTTCCCGGAGGAACTCGTGATCAACAGATCCGCAGATGCCATCGAGTCATTCTTCGGTATAGGGCTGCAGGTGCAATGAAAAAGATCCTTTTCGGTTCCCGCATTTTCACACCAGAACTCATTATATTCGACAAGGACGGTACACTGGTAGACTTCGAGTCCACCTGGGTCCCGCTGCTCGACATGCGCGTTCAGCAGATACTCGACAGACTGGGTGCAGGCTTTCAGAAAAAAACCATGAAGGAGGAGCTGTACAGCAGCATCGGCGTCAGTGCCAATTCGATCGATCCCCGCGGCCCGTTTCCTCAAACCTCTACCGCTGAGGACGAGGTGATAGCCGCAGCGGTGCTGTACAGACACGGCATACCCTGGCAGAGAGCGAAAAAAATAGTACGGGAAAGCATGATAGAAGCTGAGAAGGCCCTTGACCGTCCGAAATATGCAAAACTGCTCCCAGGTACAAGAGAGACGCTCAGCTCCCTCCACAATCACGGCATTCGCCTCGCCGTCGCGACGGCAGACCTCACTGGCATTACAAACGCAATACTAAAGCGCCTCGACATCGACGGTCTCTTCGATATCGTACTAGGAGCGGATAGTGTACAACGAGACAAGCCTGACACAGAGATGATAGAGACGGCAGTTTCCAGCATTGGCGCAACGCCAGAGAGAGTCGCGTTTGTCGGGGATACGGTCAACGACATGGAGATGGGCAGACAGTCCGGCATAGGCCTCGTCGTCGGGGTTTTAGAAGGAGGGGTCACCCCCCGGGAGTACCTGGAAGAGCTTGCCGATCTGGTGATTGATTCAGTGAGGGATATCAGGGCTGCCGGCAGGTAGAAACTTCCGCTTTTCAGGATTTGAGAACCTTGTCGAGGATCTTCCCCCACATCAGGCTGAATTTCTCGAGGGTGAAGTCTTTCACCCTCTCTTTTGATTTATTCGTATATTTCTGCCTCAATCCTTTATCGAGGAGCATTCTAAAGAGCGTATCCGCCCAGATCAACTCCGTAGCGCTGAGAGGTGCACCTGCGGAGTAGAACCGATCGTCGAAAGTAGGCATAAGAACCCCGTACTCCGCAAACTCCGGCTCCTTAGTCTCTCTTCTGATGTCCGTCCCCGGCGCAAGCACCTCTCTGGGCCCTGCTCTGCAGTCAGCGGAGACAACAGGAGCTCCGCACACCCTGTTTCCGAGGTCCTCTGCCAATCGCACGAGGCATCCCTTCAAAGGCCCTTCTCCGAGTATTAAAAGCCTGCTCCCAGGCATCTTTTTCCTTACCTCTGTGAAAACCCTTATAAGGTGCCACTGCCCCTTCTGCTTCGCCAGCCTCCCTACCGTTGTAATCAAAGGCCCTCGTGATAGAAAATCCTCGATTTCCGGCATTAGAGGCTCAGAAGAGAGGCGCCTCATCAACTCCTGCTGATAGCCGTAATACACAACCTCGATTCCCGACGGATCAAGTCCGAAGAAACGCTCCAGATCGTCCTTCACCCCTTTTCCCGGAACGACAATGCGATCAGTATATCTCTGGCTTCTTCGGATGAATCTCTTATAAACGGGGTTTCTGAGAACCTTGATGTGAAGGGGCAGTTCCTCTTTTATGATATGCAAGGACTGGTATACCCGAAAGGAAAAGATTTTCTTGGGACATGGCTCTCTTAAACGAATGAGGCTGAGGAGTAAACACACACGTTCGAGATATCCGATAACTATATCGTACTGCTTCCGCTTTAAAAGTCTCTTCAACCTCATCCACTGGAGAGGAAAGAGGAGTGCCTTTAAGAAAAAACTCGAACGGCCGCTTATTCCGGTAAGATTTACCGTTGAAACCCCATGGGGCGTTTCATACTGCGCACCGGATTCGAGCGTTATGATGTCCACCTCATATGTGGCCTTCAGTGCCCCGGCAAGAATTAAAAGGTTTCTCTCTGCCCCACCGCCGTAGATCGAAGGAATAATGAGTGCAATTTTTTTTCTTTTCATATTATGAGTGCGCTGATTATGCGGGCTACAGCTTTTTCTCCCAGTTCCATGCGGTTTCTACAATATAGGACAGATCGTCATGCTTCGGTTCCCATCCGAGCCTCTTTTTCAGCTTCGACGGATCGGCAACGAGAAAGGGAGGATCCCCCGGACGTCGAGCTTCTTGTGTTACAGGGAAATCGACACCTGTTATTTTTTTCGCTGTCTCTACCACCTCCCGCACCGAGCTTCCGTGTCCGTAGCCACAGTTGAACAGATCACTATTATTGCCATCGAACAGGTATTCCAAGGAGACTGTGTGGGCGTCAGCAAGGTCGTTGACGTGTATGTAATCGCGGATGCAGGTGCCGTCTGCTGTCGCATAGTCCGTACCGTAGATCGGGAGGCTCTCAAGCTCCCCCTTTGCGGCCTTGAGGCATCTCGTGATGATGTGGGTCGCCTTGGGGTACCTCTGCCCGATACTTCCTCCCGGGTCCGCTCCCGCCACGTTGAAATATCGTAACGACACGTACTGGAAGCTTGAATAAGCGGACGAGACATCCTGCAGCACGCGTTCCACCATAAGCTTCGTCCTGCCGTAGGGGTTAATGGGAAGAAGAGGAGCTTGCTCATTTACAGGTTCGTTTTTTGGGGGGATCCCGTACACAGCGGCAGTCGAGGAGAACACAAAACATGTGATGCTGTTTTTAAGCAGGAGCTCTATGAGGTTGATTGTATTTACGGTGTTGTTCACATAATATTTCAGAGGATCTTGAACGGATTCAAAGACCTGGATCGACGCCGCAAAGTGCATCACCGCATGCGGTTTGAAATCACCTATTACCGTACCGAGAAGTTTTTTATCGGCGAGGTCGCCTACAACGAGCTCGCCGTAAAGAACGAGATCCCTATGTCCTGTGGAGAGGTTGTCATATACGATTATCTCGTGCCCCTTCTCGCCGAGCGCCTTTACTACGTGGCTCCCGATATACCCCGCCCCTCCTGTTACCAGAATCCTATTTTCCATGGCGTTAACTGACAAATCAACATTTAGATCAGTGAAAAAACCGCACTAATCGTACTCGTTCTTTAGTATTCCGAGTATCTCCTGTCTTAGATTTGGTATATCTTCTTTTATGGTATTCCAGACTATTTCATTATCAATTCCAAAATATTCATGAATAAGCTTATTTCGAAAATCTTTTACATCTTGATACAAAGGGGTAGGATATTTTGCTTTAACAGCTTCAGATAACTTGCCGACAGCTTCCCCAATTATTTCAAACTCTCGAATAGTGGCAGAAAATGTCTTTCTATCATTTATAAATTGGGCAAACGTAATATTTTTCGTGTATTCTTCCATGGCTGAAACAGATTCCAATATGTCATGTAAATATAACTCATCATTTCTATTGGACATAAATGATCTCTTTTTCTATTTGCTTTTTTGCATGAGGTTTTAAAGTACTCTCAATACCTAAATCGACTTTTTTACCAAACACATTTGAAAGTTCCCTCTCGAGTGATAAGAAATTGTGCAGTTTTTTATATTTTTTATCTAGTTCAACACTAATATCAATATCACTACTTTGTGTGTTCTCATTTTTAGCATAGCTACCAAATAAGCCTATTTTTATTACTCCAAAACGTTCCCTTAATTCTTGTTTGTGTTCTTTTAAATATCTCAATATCTCATCTTTATTCATTTTGTGTCTCACTTTTAAAAATTATTAAATTTATGAAAAACAATTCTACGCATTAGGAAAATATTTTTTTTTGATCATATTAAAGTAAAAGCTCCTCCGGCCTCATGTCCTTAATTTACCTCAATCACCTGATATATTTAATCCTTTTTTACCGGTGAAAACCTCAGAAACCGGCTCGCCATTCTTTTGATCTCTCACAATATAATATACTGCATTGATAGCACCGGCAAGCAGCCAGAATGGAACCGCAGACTGAAACGCCCATATCGTGCAGTTTGTGAGCTGTGCAACGAGCATTGCGAGAAAGCTCGCCCCTAATCCTAAAGCAATATGCCTGTACCTGTACAGCTTGTAAGACTTGAGCCACCGGTATATAAAAAGACCGATTATGGACAGCCCGAATATCATGCCGAACAGTCCGTTCTCCGCCCAGAACTGGAGCACGATATTATGTGCGTACGCAAACTTTTCTCCCCCGTATAGGTCGGAGAAAGCCCAGAAGTTGTTCGTACCGACGCCGGTAAGCCAGTGGTCTCCTATCATGTTCCATGCGACCTGAAAGGTAAATACCTGCCCTACATTTATCACATAGTCGCGAACCGATTTTTCAATAATATATGCATAGAACTTACGCACTCCCCATAAAGAATCCATGCTCAGAGATACCGCTACCACCGCTGCAAGGATCAGGAAAAACAGTACGAGCCTTTTGTAATCAGAGGCGAGCAGAACGATCACAAGAACAAAAAAGGCGATTCCACCCCCCCTGTCTCCGGTGAGAATTATTCCGAAAGAGCAGAAGAGAAGATATATAAACCCCAGCCATGGTCCCCTCCTCTCACCCCTCTCCCTTATCCAGCCGTATCCTATCCCTCCAAGCAGAATTATCATGTCCGGAGTAGACCCTTCGCTCATGAAATAAAAGCTGTAATCGTGGAGCTGTCGGCCGATTGTTGCTATGCTGCGTATGAACAGGGCAGAGAGATACAGGACAACAACCATAGAGATAAGGAAACCTGCAGGGATCACGGCCCTGACAAAGGTGTTCTCCTGCTCGGATAAAGAAACCCTCGTGTATACCACAGGTAAAAAAATCAGGAAAAACCAGAGTACAGAGAGAGACACCGAAACCCACCTGTCGATTGAGAGCAGGGAAGAGATTACATTGTTGAGCATAAACAGAGAGAGCAGGGTAATAAACGGCCTGTCCTTCAGTGTCTGGGTCACATA
>DATKZJ010000234.1:0-11463 GCA_035527995.1 Spirochaetota bacterium
GGTGGAGAGGGAGGCAGGAGCAATCCCTCTCCATTCGAGAACAGACCCGACAACAGAGGCAAAGCGGTGGACGGCGGGAAACACCGATGGAGAAGAGCAGGTTGTATTTCTCTTCGGTTTCGGGCTGGGTTATCACATAGAGGAGCTCTTAGCATCGAACGAGGAGGTCCTTATCGTGGTTTTCGAGCCTTCTCCTACAATTTTCAGCGCCGCACTGAGAGAGCGCGACCTCACCTCTGTGATCAAATCTGACAGGGTACGGATCATCCTCGGTGAAGAGTCCGCGCCTTTCGATATACTGGTGAGTGACCCGTCGATCACCCGTATGAAATTTCTCTCTCTCCGCTCCTACCAGACCCTTTTTCCCGATGCTTCCATAAAACGTAAAAAAGAGTATGTCTCATGGCTCAACCGGCGCCAGATCAATACCGCGACGATCCGCCGGTTCGACCGTCTCTGGACGTCCAATACTTTCAAGAACTCCACCTACTTCTTCTCACTCAAGGGAATCGAGGTGATGAAAGAAAGGTTTCAGGGAATCCCGGCGGTCGTGCTGTGTGCAGGGCCGTCACTCGAACAGGACATAGGTAATCTTCGAAAGCTGTCCGGGACAGCAGTGATCTTTGCAGTGGACACGGCGCTGAGGCCTATCATGAAGAGAGGAATTGTTCCCGATTTCGTTGTTTCCGTGGACCCGCAGTGGGTCAACAGCTTTATCCTCCTCTCTGACCCGCAGCTCGACAAGGAGCCGAGCGAGCTTCCTGTTCTCGTTTCCGACCCGGCGGTCTACCCGGCAACACTGAGGGAGTACAGGGGGCTAAAGATCATCACCTCCTCTGTATTCGCGCCCGGCAGGGTCATCGAGCGCTTCTCCGGACCCAAGGGAACGATAGCAGCCGGCGGCTCCGTTGCTGTCGCCGCATATGACCTTGCCCGGATATCGGGCGCGGACCCCATCCTTCTGCTGGGACTCGACCTCTCATACTCGACTACCCGCACACACCTTTCAGGATCATTCCACGACCTCTTCCTCCGCTCTCGAGCGCACAGGCTCGACACAGCACATACGCAGATGATGAGGTATATAGCCGGAGGGGACCCTTTCGTGGAGGGTGACAAAAAAGGAGACCCGGTATTGACGGACAGGAGGATGATGCTCTACCGGTCGTGGTTCGAGAACGAGGCCATGAAATCGAAGGCGCGTACCATCAATGCATCATCAGGGGGGTTGAGCATAGAAGGCATCGAGAACATACCGATAGAAGAGCTCCGGCACGAACTCGTGAAAGGGGGTAGCTTGATGAAGCCGGAGGCGGTGTCGAAACTGAGAGAGGAGCTTCTCGCTGCCCTTCCTGATTTCGAGCGGGCGTTCCTTTTTCTCGATTTCCTTGAGGCGCTGATAAAAAAGCTCGAAGCTGTCTACAGGCTCGCAAAGCAGGGCTTATCACTTGTGAAGTCCGCCGGATCGAAGCCGGAGAGCAGGGAGAGCCTGGCGCGTATAACGGGCAAGCTCGACGAAATAGACAGGGAGATCCTTTCCGACAGAGACACCAACAATATTCTCAGTATGGTGATGCAGACCTCGATTGCCGATATCCTGGGGAAGGTCAAAAAGACCAAACCTTCCGTAGAATCAGAAGGGCCTCCGCGGACCGAAGGTTACGAAAGCGCACTTGAGAACTCCAGGGTGCTCTATCGCTCGATCGAGGAGGGAGCGCAGTTCCTCTCGGGGCTTCTGGAAAAATCATCGAAAAGGATTCAAGAATTGGTTATAGAAAAAGGGCCGCATGCCGATAAATAAAAAAAGGGCTGTAGATATTCCCTCCATATCTGCATTCCAAAAGCTGGGTTTTTTCGAAAACCTAGCTTTTTTTTATCTCTTAACGCGGGCGGTAACGCCTTTCATGACCCGCTCCACCTCTGTCAGCGACGCCATCGTCGTATCGCCTGGAGTAGTCATTGCAAGCGCGCCGTGCGCGGCCCCATAGTTTACCGCTGCCTGCGGTCCCTTGCTCTCCAGCAGTGCGTATATCAGTCCTGAAGCAAAGCTGTCGCCTCCTCCGACACGGTCGTATATCTCGAGATCTTCCCGCAGCATGGCTTCGTAGAATTCGCCACCAGCATACACCACCGCACCCCAGTCGTTGATCGAGGCGGTCTTCGCATTCCTGAGCGTTGTAGCAACGACCTTGAAGTTCGGAAATACTCCGACTGCTCTCTCTATCATACGCTTGAAATTATGGGTGTCCAGCTTCGAGATGTTCTTGTCGAGACCCTCGATCTCAAACCCGAGCGCTGCGGTAAAATCCTCCTCGTTCCCGAGCATTACATCCACCATGGGTGCGATCTTTCTATTCACCTCTTTTGCCCTCTCGGGACCTCCTATGTCCTGCCAGAGGGATGCACGGTAGTTCAGATCGTATGATATCACGGTGCCGTGCTTTTTTGCGCACTCCATCGCCTCCATGATGACCTGAGGAGTTGTCTCCGAGAGAGCTGCACAGATCCCACCGCAGTGGAACCATCTGGCGCCCTCCTCCCCGAAAATACGCTCCCAATCTATGTCTCCCGGTTTGAGCTGAGATACGGCGGTATGTCCTCTGTCCGAACACCCCAGCGCTGCCCGTACCCCGAACCCCTTCTCCGTAAAGTTCAGGCCGTTTCGCGCCTTCCTGCCGACCCCGTCAAAAGGCACCCACTTCACATGCGATATATCGACACCTCCCTGAAGCAGCAGGTCCTCGAGCAGGCGGCCGACAGGGTTGTCTACGATTGCAGTCACCGTCGCCGTATCCATCCCGAAGCAGCGCCTGAGACCCCGGGTGACGTTGTACTCTCCCCCGCCCTCCCATACCTTGAAAGAGCGCGTCGTGGAAATCCTCCCGTCTCCGGGATCGAGCCTGAGCATGATCTCTCCGAAACTGACCGCATCCCACCTGCACTCAGATTTTGGTCTGATGTCGAGAATATTCATATAAAAAATCCTCCGTAAGCTTATGTTGTTTACGCGGTGTACCGCTACTCCACTCTCATGGGTTGAGAGAATCCCGTCAGTTACCGATTTCAAGCCAGTTTGTGTGAAAAACCCCTTCCCTGTCCACCCTCTCGTAGGTGTGCGCGCCGAAATAGTCTCGCATCGCCTGGAGCAGGTTCGCCGGGAGGATTTCGCTGCGATAGGAATCATAGTATGCCAGCGAAGAGCTTAAGACAGGCGCCGGAACTCCAAGGCTCGCGGCCGTGCTTACCACCCACCGCCAGTTTTCCTGTCCCTTTCCCACAGCGTCCCTGAAAAACGGGTCGAGCAGGAGGTTTTCAAGCTCAGGGCTTTTAGAGAAGGCATCACGTATACAGTCGAGGAACTTTGCGCGTATGACACAGCCGTTCCTCCATATAAGAGAGATGGCCCCGGGTTTCAGGTTCCAGCCGTACTCCTTCGAACCCGCTTCGAGAAGAGCGAAGCCCTGTGCGTAGGAACATACCTTAGCCGCGTACAGCGCATCACCGATCGCTTCGATGAACCTCTGTTTCTCGCCGTCGAATTCCGCCTTCGGTCCGCGGAGGACCCTCGAGGCCTCGACCCGCTCTTTCTTTACAGAAGACATCGTTCGTGCAAAAACAGCCTCTGCGACCGTTGGGAAAGAAACACCGAGATCGAGTGACTCCTTCGATGCCCACTTCCCGGTTCCCTTCTGTGCTGCCCTGTCGAGTATGATTTCAACGATCGGTTTCCCGGTATCCGGGTCTTTTTTCCCCAGTATATCCGCTGTAATCTCGATGAGGTAGGAGTCGAGCTCTGTTCTGTTCCAGCCCTCAAAGATATGCTGCATCTCTTCATACGAGAGACCGAGTATCATCTTCATTATGAAGTAGGCTTCACAGATGAGCTGGGAATCAACATACTCAATACCGTTGTGGACCATCTTGACGAAGTGCCCCGCACCGTCGGGCCCCATGTATTCGCAGCATGGCGAGCCGTCGGATACCTTTGCGGCTATTCCCTGCAGTATGGGCCTTACCCGCTCCCAGGCCTCTTTCGAGCCTCCCGGCATTATCGAGGGACCCTTAAGCGCACCTTCCTCTCCCCCGGAAATGCCGACCCCCATGTAGCGAATCCCCCGCCCCTCGACATACTCGGCCCTGCGAACCGTGTCCTTGAAATACGAGTTTCCGCCGTCAAGAATGATATCCCCTTCTTCGAGGTACCGAAGCAGTTGTTCAATCAGATCGTCCACAGGCTGCCCCGCCTTTACCACGAGCATTACGGTCCTGGGCCTTTTTAGAGCGCCGCAGAACTCCTCGATCGAGTGAGTCCCGAGTATGCGCCTGTCTTTTGCCCGCTCATCGATGAACCTGTCGACCCTGTCTACCGTCCTGTTGTAAACCGCAACGCCATATCCCTTGTCTTCCATATTGAGCACGAGATTCTGACCCATGACGGCCAGCCCGATTAATCCTATATCCATCTTTTTCACCTGCCGCCTCCTCTCTTCCTGCTTCGATAGAATTTATTACTATAAAGTTGTACTGAAAACAGTTTTTGCCAGTGTTTTATCTCCAAATTCGGTGTAAAAAATATGTACCTATTAATCATATACCTTCATTATAGGAAAAAAGCCGAAAGCGAGGTCACGTATGATTCAACCGAAGAACTGATCACCCAATGCTGTTATTTACGGTCCGTTCTGAGATGTCGCCTATGGCTCAAGTTGAAGCTTCGCTTCAACGGCAATGAACACCATCGTGTGTGTTTGATACTGTGCAAGACAGCAAGTAATTCTTATCGAGCATCTGAATATAAGTCCGAGAAAAACCTTACTTGAAAATGTCCCCTGTCTCTCTATACCAGAACACGAAGTCGAGGTGGCTCATCGGTATCCGGAGCCGAACCGCCAGCTCCCTGAAGTTCTTCTCTGTTTCGAGATACCTTTTTTTCGTGAGAGACTGGGGAACAGAAGGAATAAGTTCCACTCTGCTCAGATTTTTCAGAACGTGCCGGTCGAGAATCGCCAGCTCATTGTAGAACCCTACATTTCGCAGAAAATGACTTGCCTCCTTGTAGCCCATGCCCCTGACGGAAGAGACGAGCCACTCACGTTTGCCGTAATCGTCGCCAGCCCCGTTCAGAGCCGCCCGCATCGATACCTTACCGATACCGCGAAACAGCCGCCTCGCCTCGACGACATTGCGGGCTTTGTTGTTCTTGAACCGGACGAGGTTCAGGCAGTGTGAAATCCGGGCTGTGTCTCCATGCATGAGAAGCCCGTTCGTCCTGATAGTTTCGAGACAGCTCCACGCGTTTCTCGCCCTCGCTCCAGGAGTGAGGAGACAGAAAACAAGCTCACAGAACAGCTTTTCCTCACTACCCCCCTCCCACACCCCTTTAAACTCCGAAAGCCTCTCTTCGATACGGTTTTTGATACTCTCGTGTATTTCTCTTATCTCTTGCAGAATCGTATCGTTCATACGCCAGGCCTTGTATTACGCTCTGAAGTTTTTCGCTTCCCCGGCACTGAAGCATGCTGTGTGCCGGGCGCCCGTGCTATTAATGCGGTTTTCTCAAAGATTTCATCGAAATCAGATTGCATATTAACGGAGCTTAGTGATGATATGATAGTATTTTATATTTTCATGTAAAAAATAGAATTTACAGTGAGAAAAGCGCTTAAATACCCATTCCTTTACGAAGGAATGGGTATTGACCTTCCTATTACGATTTCTAATAAGGAATGTGGATTAAAACCCCGTTACTTACAGTTTGCTGTTGGTCATGAGAAACGGGGATTGAACCCCCCTATGTCAAATATTTACAGAGTTTTGTGATAAATAGGGGTTAAAAGGGTGCGAAGTTGTTTTTCTCCCAGTACTCTTCCTGTAAATATGTGAGCTCCTGAGTCAGGGCCTCTGAGTGCGTTTTTTCCCAATCGGATAGCTCGAGAAAGAAATCCTTTAATCTCCCGTCCCCGGTCTCATCAGCCATCCTGCGGTAATACCGTATTGAATCCTGTTCGAGTTTCAGCGCTATAGAGAGCGCTGACATCTCCCAATGCTTACCGACAATCCTCTCTTTGAACGAGGAGGAGAAAATCGGGCTCTCGGCATGGGAAAAGTCCGCGACCCTGGGAAGCTTCGGGACTGAAAGCTCCTCTCCTTTCAGGTAGGCTTCGTACATCCCTTTAAGTGCCTCGAAATGGCTGTCCTCCTCCTGTGAGAGGTAAAGGAACATCTTTTCAGCCTTTTTGTCGTCGCTGCGCTCCGATGCTATTCTATAGAGCTCCCTTCCCTCTATTTCCGCCTTCATTGCATGCTGTAACGCACCTTTAAGATCCATCCGCCACCTCCTCTCCTACGGAGAATTCCAATATGTCCTCTCCTTCAACACAGAGCTTGTATAACCCCTTCTCGAGATTATAGAAAAAAATCGTGTTCTTTTTCGGGTGGGCCCGTGCCTCGACGAGCCTTTCAGTAAAGTAGAGACAGGTTTTCTTTCCTCTGACACCGGACACCTCAATATCGAACCCTCTTTTTTCGGCTCCCTTGACCTCTACCGTCAGTCCCCCCTTCTCCAACCTGTACCGTTCGCCTTTCTTACCCCTCACCGAAACCGCGGGAACAGGCATAAAGAAAGCCGGGCCCTCGAGGTTCTTCAACAGTCTTATACCCCCGGCCGTTATCTTGAAGAAAGCCCGACGCACCGAAGATGCCGATATCCGCATACGGCCCATGCTGCCCATGAAAAAAAGGTCCTGTTCCAGGGAGAGGAGGCTTTCCATGCAGTTTCGGCATGTGTAGAGGTGCGCTTCGAATTCTGTCCTGTCCTTCTCAGCAAGGGTATCGTCATAGTAGGAAGCTATTATATCCGGTTCGCTGAAACGGCACTTCTTCATAGTGACAATCCTTTACCCTGAATTCCCACCCGCCCACCGCTGCTCTACTATATGTTGTGCGTAGGACTTCATCCTCATGATCCCGCTTGAGACAGTACCAAGCGGAAGCCCCAGAAACCCTGAGATGCTGCGGTAGGATGGATTAAGCTTCGCATGCCTGTACTCGAGGATGAGATTCTTTCTCTTCTCCCTAAGGCCCTCCACCTTTCGGGCGTCACCCTCTCTCTGATGCTGCATTATCATGTAGTAGACGGAGGCCAACTTTAAAAGGAGTTCCCGTTTGAACTCGTACCTACGTACCATCGAACGTCTGATATCATCGATTCCTTCAAGCACCTCTCGCGGTGTTTTTTCAAGATATATTGAAAGAAACCCTACATCCTCAGGCCGCAGCGTATCGATGAAATAGAGATGGAAGAAAACCCTCTGGCGGTCGTTAAGCTCTTTCACTATCGTATCAATGAGCTCGTCATATACCCGCGGCGAGGAGCTATTATAATCCCTGACGTCACCGACGATATTGTACAGACTGGAGGACCGCCCGTTTTCGAAATCCAAGGAGACCTGGTCCATCCTCTCCCTCAGCAGATACCCTCTCCTGCTCTCTCTCATGAAGTTGAAGTAGCGGTTTCTGAGGACTACAGTGAACCATGTGACAAATTTTGCCCCGGTATCCCTGAACCGGCCGAGAATGTCATCGAGACGGACGAGGATGTACTCGTAGAAATCACCGCATCCGTCGGGATCTGCACCGAAGACTATCCTCGGATAGTTATATATATACTCGGAAATCATGTCTACGGCCTTCAAGTAAGCCTTCTCGTCCCCCTTCTTGTACTCTCGAATAAAGCACTTTAACTTCGCATCATGAATACTGCTTTTCATATCTTATTCTGCTATGCCCGTGAAGGCTGAAGAGGAGTGGTATAAACTTGTCACTCTCGTAAGACCTGTTGACAATCCAGTTAAAGGCCTCGCCGGCCTCTACACCGCTTAGGAGCAGTTTGTAAAATGACAGGACAAACTCACTCATGTCGATGTCAGGGACCTGCCAGCGGGAGCATAAAACCGTAATCGCGCCTCTGTCCAAAAGCTCGAGTCCGAGCCCTATCGAGCCTTTGCAGGACGAGGAGAAAACAAGAGAGGGAAATCTCTTTTGTGAAGGAAGGTCAGAGGCGTGAAACCGAAAAGGTCCCATGTCCCATCCCGGATAGCCGCCCTCTGTTTCTGTGTGTCCTGAAAAGTGAACGAGCCCGTATCCGGTGAAGAGCTCGGCTACAAGATCCTGTTCCAGCGGCCTTGCAACAAGATCCGCCGTGATCCCTTCACGTTCGAAGAGGTCGAACAGAGCGATCCCTTCCTTATAAGCACGCTCGAACCGCCCTGTAGGGTCTGCAATGACGAGCGCGCTTTTGACCTTCTCGTTTCTTACCCCGCCCGGCACACCATGTGCTCTCTCCCTGGAAAATACTACGCAATTTTTCTCGAATATAAAAGAGCCTCCGTATGAGAGCTCAAAAGGGATCTCTTTTACCTTTTGTTCTCCTGCGATGTAGACCCTGTAACCTCCTTCGGAAAACAGTGCCCCGAGCTCCAGCGGCTGTAGAATGTTGCTGTACACGAGATCGCCGATCTCGATCAGGCTCGAAATGAACTCTTTTTGGCGGCCCCTGCTGAAAAGGTCCTCCCCGATACGCATCTTCCTGTCGATGAGACCGAAGAGTGTATCCGGAGCGCTGCAGGTATAGTTTTTGACAAAGGTTTCGCCTTCCAGGCCCACCACAGCCACCTTCATCGAGCCATCTGCAAGTGTGAAGTTCAGGACGAGAGGGACCCTCTCCGTATTCATGATGAGGAGCTTGTGAGTGATCTCCTCCTCCTCGATGCTGTTTAGAAGGAAGCGGACCGTTTTCGGATCCGCCCCATCGAACGGCATACCGGTTTTCCCCACTGCCGAGCTATCAACACGTATGCTGTCATAGAGGTAATGATTTCGCACTTGCCCGAACCCGTTAAAAGGCCCTCCTTTCGGATTCCTCTCCTCCGCCGCACCTCGCGACTCCGAATAAAAAGGTCCATACAGCCTGTTCTTTTCAAAATCCAGTAAAAATATCCGCTCCCCTTTCCTGACACCGGTCAGATCATACTTGCCCCTCAAATTTCTCGATATCCTTATCAGCCCGTGTCTCTTTGTCAAAAGAAGATTCTCACTGTCCGTACAGATGATGTACGCCATCTTAACCGACCTTTAACCCACATTCCTTATTTGAAATCGTAATAGGAAGGCCAATACCCATTCCTTTATGAAGGAATGGGTATTTTAGCCTTTTTTCACCGTAAACATTATTTTTTACATAAGACTATAATATTCTACCAAGTCATAATTTAAACCCATTGCTATGCGATTTGTGAGAAAACCGCATTAACTCCCATTTTCAGAGAGATGGAAGCTGCAGCAGATTTTTTAGAGCGCGTTCCAGCACCTTGTTCCCTGCCCCGGTTTCTGGGTCCCACCCCCACTTCTCATAAATCACCGTGGGGTCTTAGCAGTTTTCTCACTGTAAAATATTACCAGGCCAGCATTGCCAATTTGTGAGAAAACCGTACTAGATGTTGCGCACGTAGAGAGGCTTCAGATATTCGCGCTTCGAGGTAAAACCGTACTTGTGTGCGAGTTGGACCTGCACCCGCGCCTTCGGGTGTGAAAAACAAGTTTTGATACCGTCCAGCAGTCGTTCGTCGATTGCGATATCATGGAAATCGTCCTCCGAAGAGACAACGATACGAGGCTTCCTGCTCTCGATAAACCTTTCGAAAGCGTCTTTACTCAGTGCGAGGTAGTCTGTAACCCGCCTCTCATCGGCATAAAAGGCAGTGTACACCTCGTTCTTTCTCGATCGGATAAAGGGAACGACATGATTATACCACCTCTCCTCCTCAAACGCAAGAAGATCAAGTGATGTGAGGCCCAATAGCGGGATACCTCTCGTCTGGGACAGGGTGTTCACAAAACACACCCCTATCCTTGTGCCGGTAAACGATCCGGGCCCGATGTCAGCGAACGCTTCGGTGATATCGGCGGGGGTCCTCCCCACACTCTCCAGGAGGTATTTCACTGCGGAGGTAATGTTCTGCGAGTATGCAGCCTCGTGGACGATTTCGAGGTTTGCGATCTCTCTCCCGTCGAAAACCGAGACGCTGAACGCATTGGTTGATGTCTCAACAGAGAGAATCAAACTGCGCTCCTTGAAATGGAGAAATGCCTACAGGTGTTGTTCAGCGTGATACTTATCTTTATAAAGGAATCGAGTCTTTTAATGACCCGCTCGCCCCATTCGATAACGGTGATTGCATCAGGTCTGTACACGTAATCCTCGAGCAGGTCCTCCATCTCAGCCGGATCTTCGATCCTGTAAAAGTCGAAGTGAAAGAGGCGGAGCCTACCCCTGTACTCGTTCATTAGTGCAAAGGAGGGTGAAGTCACCACATCCGAAACACCCAGCGCCTCTGCGAGACCCTTGGTGAATGCCGTCTTACCGCTTCCAAGCACCCCTGTGAGCACGATTACCTCTCCTCCGGACAGGGATTTCCCGAGGTCTTTACCGTATTGCACCGTGTCTTCAAAGCTGCACGATCTGTACTCAGGGTTCATTGTGTACTAAATCCCGGCCGGCATGGCAGGTTTTTACGCAAAAGTACCTATTTTCGCATGAAATGAAAAGTATAATTTAGCTCAACACCGAAGAGGATGATGATCCAGGAACCGTAGACCCAGATGAGAAAGACAGGGAAAAAGGCGAGCGACCCGTAGAGAAGGTTCATCTGCGGTATGTACTTTATATAGAGGTTCAGCCCGAGACGCATGAGCCACCAGAGGGTCCCTGCACAGATGCCGGATATAATACACGGGCAGGACTTCACCTTTGTGTGTGGGATAAAGCCGTAGAGAAACGCGAGCATTCCCCAGTTCAGCACGAGCGAGAATATCCTCGTAAACCCAAACCGTATAGAGGGGAAATTAGGTGTTCTGCCGTTTGCAATAACTCGTAATAACCACTGCACAACCCTCTGTATGGAGACATAGTTCTGAAGCATGAAGGTGGTAATGATAAGAGCGGGAACGGTCACTATGACAGCAAGTAACTTCAGAAAACTAAAAAACAGACGGTCGGACCGTTTTGTGCCCCATATCGAGTTTACGACCCTGCTGAAAGCGAGCAGGAGAGAAAAAGCTATCGCAATGGAAAAGATTGTCCCGATAACCCCCACAGACCTTCCACCTACGAGGATCGAGTCAAAGTATCCTGTAATCTGGGAACTCTTATCCGGAAGTAAACTCGAGGAAATGCCGAAAAGCAGCTTATCCTTCAAGTGAGGATAGAAAGAGAGCCTGGAAAACAGGACCAATATCACGGTAAAAAACGGGACAAACGAAAGGAGCGTCACGTAGCTCAGGGATCTTGCCTCTACGAGACACCTGTGTTCGATGAACCGATGTGCTGTACTTTTCAGGGCTGAGATGACCCGATTGCTTTCCTTTTGTTTCACATTACTTTTCAGTATCCGGGGAATAATACGC
>DATKZJ010000235.1:0-4067 GCA_035527995.1 Spirochaetota bacterium
CGTTATGGGGTCAATTTTTCTCTTTCTGTATATTTATGGTTGTCAAAGAGCTTGTTTCACTCATTTTCCGGGGTAAAATATTTTTCGTGATATCTCTAATTCATTGTGAGAATTTATCTTAGAAACATCGCAAATGGCTCCTACTTCCGGTTCGGCTCGAACACCGGCAATAACATCTTGCTATTGTGCGGTTCGTATAGTAAATTTTACACGGTTTTTAACCTGGGAGAAGTCATCTGCGTCTGAACTACATATTCCTGCAGATATTCGTTAAAAATCGAGGTGCATTCACAAGGAACCAGACATCTGGATATGGATATATCCGGCAGAGGAAGGGGAAGATGACAGAAAAAAACGATCGTTTACGGAAAACTGATTCCGGTAAGGATACTTTTATACAGTCCTTCCCGGATCTTCTGAAAAGCAGCTTCGGTGAAAACCTGCTCTCCGTCATGCTCTATGGAAGTTACGTGCGCGGGGGTTTCGTCAAGAAGGTCTCCGACATCAACGTGCTGATAATAGTACAGGAGCCCGATCCCGCACAGTTGGAAGCATTCGGCAGATCCGCACGCAGGATCATGAGACGAAACCGCATTACACCGCTTATCCTCACAAGACAGGAGTTCAACAACTCTGCGGACGTATTCCCGATGGAGTATTTCGATATCAGGGACAGAAACCGGGTCATCCACGGCGTAGACGAGACCGAGTCCCTCTCCCTCACAATAAAGAACCTCAGGCACCAGATAGAGGACCGCCTCAGAGGCGAAATCGCCTCACTTCGTCAGCTCCTTATCGTGGCGAGGGGAAGAAAAAGAGTTCTCCGTCAATATCTCAAGCTGTGGGCAGGCTCTCTCAACACGGTCTTCCGCGGCCTTTTAAGGCTGAAGCGAACAGAGCCCATACCGGCGGACCACGGCGACATCCTGGCGAAGATAAAACAGACCTTCGATATCGACACATCTCCATTTAACAAACTGAACCGTATGCGCGGCGGGCAGAAGCTCGAACCGGTTCCCCTTTCCCACGCCCTCCTGCAGGGGCTCGGGGAGCTGATAAGGATCGTCGACAAGATGAACCTTTAGTGCGGTTTTCTCACAAATTGCACAGCAATGGGTTTAAATGATGACTTGGCATAATTTTATAGTCTTATGTAAAAAATAATGTTTACGGTGAAAAAAGCGCTAAAATACCCATTCCTTTACGAAGGAATGGGTATTAACCTTCCTATTACGATTGCACATAAGGAATGGGGATTAAAGCCCCGTTACTTACAGTTTGCTGTTGGTCATGAGAAACGGGGATTGAACCCCCTATTCCTGTGTGAGAAATGGGGGTTAGTTCTACACCCTACCGAGAGAGGAGATCTTTTTGATGAGAAAGACCGCTATCATACTTTTCTCACTTTTAATATTTTCCAGCCTGTCCATATTTGCGAAAGACTTCCCGGTTCCCACGGGGTATGTAAACGACTTTGCGGGTGTGATCGACGAGAATTCCAGGCTTCAGATGGAAGGCATCATTAATGCAGTAGAACAGAGGACCGGGGCTGAGATTGCCGTTGTCATAGTAGAATCGATTGCACCCTACGCCTCCATCGAAGAGTACGCTATCGGGCTCTCGGCAGAGTGGGGAATCGGAAAGGAGGGACAGGACAACGGAACCCTCCTCCTGCTGGCGATGAAAGAGAGAAGCATAAGGCTCGAAGTCGGCTATGGCCTCGAGGGTGCGATACCGGACGGCCTTGCCGGTCAGATCATAGATCAGTCCGTACTTCCCTCTTTACAGGCTGGAGACTACGGCGGAGGACTCCTGAAGGGTGTTCAGGCTGTCGCAGGAATAGTCGCCAAGGAGTACGATGTAGATCTGGGTTCCTATGATGTGGGAGAGAGCAGAAGATACACGAGAACGGGAGTACCAGGTCTCGGATTTATCATTTTTTTCATAATAGCGTTTCTTTTCGGAGGAGGAAGGTTCATCTTTCCTCTCCTTTTTCTGGGCGGAATGACGAGGGGCGGGTTCTTCGGAGGCGGATTCGGGTCCGGCGGTAGCAGCTTCGGCGGCGGTGGGTTCGGGGGCTTCGGGGGAGGCGGATTCGGAGGAGGGGGCGCGAGCCGCGGGTTCTAACGGCGGGCTTTTATCCTTTTGATCATGGGCCGGAATATCGTTATCTTCTATATGTTTATATTAAGATCAAAGACGGAGTAAACTATGGCAAAGAGAGGGCTTTTAAGTATCCTCGTCGTAATTGGAATCGTCGTCGTGTTCGGCGTCATAATAGGAGGGTGGTACGTCGGAACCAGAAACACCCTCGTTACCCTCGAGGAAACGATCGACGGCTCATGGGCGGAGATAGACAACCAACTCCAGCGAAGGGCCGATCTCATCCCCAACCTCGTGAATACCGTGAAGGGATACGCAAAACAGGAGAGAGAGGTCTTCATTCAGATCGCAGAGGCGCGCTCCAAACTCGCAGGCGCCAGGACCGTGGGGGAGAAGGCCCAGGGCTACAACAGCTTGGAGACGGCCCTGAGCAGGCTCCTCGTGATCGTCGAGCGGTACCCGGAGCTTAAATCAAACGTAAACTTCATCCGGCTCCAGGACGAGCTCGCCGGTACCGAAAACAGAATCACAATCGCAAGAAAGCGGTACAACGACAGCGTGCGAACCTTCAACACGAAGATCAGGAGATTCCCCTCCTCTATCGTTGCGCGGAACATGGGACTCGAGAAGAAAGAGTATTTCCAGATCGAGGAGAGATCGCGGGAGGTACCGAAGGTCGATTTTGAGAGCTGATTACGGCCTCGAACATTGTCAACGCTGAAATCCCATTAATGCGGTTTTCTCATAGATTGCTATGCAATCAGATTGCATAGCGATGGGTTTAAATGATGACTTGGCAGAGTTTTATAATCTTATGAAAAAAATAAAGTTTGCGGTGAGGAAAGCGTTAAAACCCCCGTTACTTACAGTTTGCTGTTAGTCATGAGAAACGGGGATTGAACCCCACATTCCTGTGTGAGAAATGGGGGTTAAGGCCGCTAATCGGCGGGCCCCCTCTGTTGAGGCGGCCATAATCTCAACGGAAAACGGCTGCTGAAGATGCATTACATAGACCTTCTTCTCTCATTCACCCTTTTCGTAATAGGGATTCTCACACTACTCATTAAAAGGTACAGGACGAACATCTGGATTGTCCTCATCTCCCTCATCTTCTTTCCGGTCGCGATTGTCACCTACTATTTCCCTGAAATAGACCCTGTGATCTTCGGGGAGATCTCCCTTCTAACATTCATCGTGTATCCGCTTGTAAAGGTTCTCATCCTCGTGGTGATCCTGCGCTACATATCTGAAAACAGAAAGAGAGAGGGTAAGAAGAGGGCCGGTTCACGATAATAATCGTCATGTTAAAATTGGGACGATTTTTACCGTAATAATAAAAAAAGGGGCAGCCGTTAAGAGCCGCCCCTCTATTTCTTCCTACTATATTAACGTGGGAAACCTACATCTTCTGGTACTCCTGTACCCAGAGATCGTTCGTCGCCTCGTGGGCCTTTTTACCGATTTCCGTCAGGTCGTCGACGAATTTCTTGTCCTTGAAGGCGGTTTCCGCCGTCTTCCCGACTGGGATTGCGCCTGTTTCCTCTGCGATACGATGGAACTCGTCGTGGTGATCCCGGAAAGGACAGGGAACAATCTCGTTTTTTGCCTCGGCAGCGGGACGCTTGTAGCTGTACACCTCCTGCCACTTGCGCATCTTCGTGAAGAACGGCGTCTTCAGGACGTCGTCCAGATCCTTGCCCTTGTCGAAGAAGTCGGTCTTGATGTTCCCGACAGAGTAGGGAATAAAGACGCAGGGCATGACGTTCCCGTACCAGTCGGCGTACATATATCCGCCCTTTCTGCCCGCACAGATGCATCCGTCCGATATCGGCCCGCCGTTCCAGAAGTCGATGAAGAATACGCCGCGGTCCTTCATGAGATGCTGCTCGCGGAACCAGAGCTGCCTTCTCTGCTCCGGCGTGATCATCATGTCGAAGGACGGGCCCCTTCCTATCGGCATATAC
>DATKZJ010000236.1:0-5309 GCA_035527995.1 Spirochaetota bacterium
GAGGTCTCCGCGGATATGAGGTTGTTTGCAATGGCAAATTTTGATAACCCCGTCATGAGAAGAGCATTTACGCCCTTCCCCTGAAAATCCGGCCGAACCGCTGCGATCAGCAAATCGACATACTTGTTGCTCTTCTTCAAAGCCCTGAGCAGGTAGATCCAGCCGAACGGGAAAAGTCTTCCCTTTGCTTTCTTCAGCGCCCTCCCCAGAGACGGAAACCCGATGACGAATGAGACCGGGTCGTCGTTTTCGTCGACGACCAGTACGACATAGTCCTTCACGATATGGGGAAAGTACTGCTTAATGTATGCGTCCACCTGCCGTTCGGATAGGGGAGAATACGCATAGAGGTCCCCGTAGGCCTGATCGATGACATCAAAGATCTTTTTTGCATAGGGTAGGTAGTCTTTCATGCTTTTCGCTTCAACAATTCTCAGCTTGTTCCTTTTAAGAACAATATTCTCCACCCTGAGCGCCTTCTCCGGTATCTCTTTCGGAGCCTTTACCTCGAACTCGAGCCAGTCGGCGTCCTTCTTATACCCGAGTCTCTCTATATGTTCCTGGTAGTATGCGTAGTTGTATAGGTCGACCATCGTACCGAGCTCATCGAACCCCTCCACCAGCAAGCCCTCTCTGTCGAAGTCCGTAAAACCCAGAGGGCCGTGGATCCCGTTCATGCCCTTTTGTTTCGCCCAGTTCTCCACGGCAGCAAAGAGGGCGTTCGAAACCTCCTCATCGTCGATAAAATCGATCCACCCGAACCGCGCATAGTTGTTCTTCCACTTTTCTATGTACCGACGGTTTATGATTCCCGCGATCCTACCGACCACCCTGTTCTCCCGGAAGGCGATCCAGTACTTCGCCTCGCAGTATTCGAATGACGGATTCTTCTTCTCTCTCAGTGTGTTCATCTCATCGGTAAAAAGAGGGGGTATCCACTGCTCACAATCCTTGTAGAGATCGTAATTGCAGCGTACAAATCTCCTGAGATCCCTCTTCGTCTTCACCTCTCTGATCTCGACCATAGCATAATTCTCCTTTCGGTAGACTTTGGTGCTGCTTTGAAGACCGCCGGCAGCCTCCCTATATCAGTCTCCTGATCAGCGACCCCACCCCGCTCTGTGCCCTTACAAGGACGAGCGGTACGCTGCAGGATTTCGCGATCGTTTCAGGGATCGTACTCTTCACAGTCCTGTACATTCTCGGCTGGTTGGTAATTCCGATCACTACAAGATCATAGGCTTCCGATTCATCGATTATCGCGTCTGCGACGTCGTGAGATTCAACCGTCTTCGTACTGATGCTCTCCTTGGGAATTTGAAGTGTATGATAATGCTCCTGGAAGAATCGGGCAACATCAAAACGATTACGGCCTGAATCGACTGAGAAGAGGACTATGCTGCCACCCTCCTTCTCAACAAGAATGCTCGCGACCTCCAAAGCGAACACGCTGTTCGGCCCTCCAGCCACCGGTACGAGGATTCTTTTATAGAGCCTGTTCTTCGGCTCCTTGAATATAACGATGTCGCACGCCGACCTCTCCACCACCGGATCGAGGGTTCTTCCGAGCCTGAACCCATGAGACTTCGTCTTATGCCCGTATCCCATGATAAGCATATCGGATCTCTTCTCACGTACCGCGCTTACGATGCCCCGGGAAACACTCCTGCAGTACCGTATCGTCGTGCTCACCGGAAAGAGCGGCGCGAGATACAGCATGACCTCGACCATCGCCTCTTTACCGTCCATCATATACACATGGGCATCCGAGAGGGGTACCTGTTCCGGAACAGGCACCATATGGAGGAGCTCGACCCTCGCTTTCTTTGCCCCGCAGAGCTTGTAGGTGTTCCGAACGAGACCTAATGCTGTGTCCGGATTGGCACACGCCACCATGATACGGTACTCGTCTCCCTCGGGCGCCCTCTCCTCCTCAAGCACTGTTATCTCGTGTTCCGCTTTGGTGGTATGGTGCTTCGAGTAGAGGTGGTAGATGACAATTCCGGTCGTTATCCAGGAAGGGGCAACGATCCAGGCAATAACGCTCATATTCACCAGCCATACGGCAAGTGTCGCCTGAAGCACGATGGCCAGGATGGGAAAAACCGGGAAAAGGGGCATGACATAGCCGTAGACCAGCTCGTCTCCGATACCCCTTCGGATCTTTATCACGCACACGTTCACCATAAAGAAAAGAAAGAGAAACATGATGCTCGCGGAAGAGGCGACATCCAGGGTGGGGAAGAAGCTTGCCACGCATATTATGATGATTCCTGTGATGAAGAGGGCGCTCTTCGGCGTCTTTCTCTTCTTCGAGATCCTTGCAAAGTACGGCGGAAGCATCCCGTCCCGCCCGAGTGCGTAGGAGACGCGGGTAGCGGAATAGATCGTGGCGTTCAGTGCGGATGTCGATGCGAAGATCACCGCGAGTGTCAGAAGGATGTTCCCCATTGGAATAAGCTGTGAGACGGCTTCGCCGAAACCACGCTCTTTGAAACTCCCTATCCACTCCCACGGCGCGCCCGTAATACCCGGCGTGTTCGCTTTCACCGATACGACGGTTGCGAAAGCTACGAGTACGTAGATCATCGTTACTATGAACACCGAGAGGAGCATGGCCCTCGGGAGATTCTGACGCGGGTTTACGGCCTCGTCACCGGCCTGCGCAATCACTTCGAATCCCTCGAATGCAACGTATGTGAACCCCATGGTGATGAGCAGCTTGGACCAGCCGTAAGGGAGAAAGGGGGAAAAGTTCTGTATTCTCGAGGGGTCGGTGAGCGTGACATAAACCCCGGCGAAACCGATAACAACGAGGAAGAGGCACTGCCCCATCGTAAAGAAGGCCCCGATCTTTCCAGTTTCGGCGACACCCCGGAAGTTGATATAGATGAAAAAGCAGACGATGATTCCCGCGAGCACCTTCACCGCCGCACCTGTGGATATGGGCAGCCACGACAGCAGCCCGAGCCCTTCGAAGTATCGAAGCGTATAAATGGAAAAGGTGAGTGAATATACACTCCCCGCAACGCTCGACGCAAACCACTCCACCCAGCCGGCAAAGAAGCTCGTACCCCTTCCGAATCCTATGCGGGCGAAATTGTACGCACCGCCGGCGCGTGGAACCGCCGAGCTCAGCTCCGCGTAAGACATCGCCGTGAAGAGCGCGATGATTCCATTGAGGGAGAATGTAAGGACGGCTCCGCCCGGACCCGCGACAAAGATTGAGTTCCCGATACCGAGAAAGACCCCTGCGCCTATCATCATCCCGAGGCCCATCATAGTGATATGAAATAGAGAGAGGTCTCTGGACAGTTCGGCATGAATATGTGGGTTATCTGCCATTGCGGTCCTTCAGTATCTCGCGAAGTGTATCGTATCCGTTTTTTGCTATTTTCTTTATAATCCTGTTTGAAAGGAGAACAAAAAAGGTGACGATCGTTACTGCGAGTCCGACGATGACCCACCCGATAATCGCGGAAACCTCCATCTTCAACATACCGTACCGTGTAAAGATGGTCGAACATACCGCTGTAGCACAATAAAGTCAATCTTTACACCACCCCCGGCATGACCGTAAAAGCGTAAGCAACGTATCTGCGATACGAATTCGTGAATTCCATCACGATAGAAATCATCTGCCGCTTGAGATTTCATGTCGTTGAGTAAATACCAACCTGGGGATGCCGCCTGTAACCCTATAACTGCACGAAATTATAAGATCGCCTGCCACTGAGAAGTTGAACTGCGATAACATCATGGATGCCGCTGTTGATTCGTAAAGTGCTCCTCTATGTGGGGTTTCAGCTTTCGGAAGCTCACAGCACGGTGGCTTATGAGGTTTTTCTCCTCTTCTGCGAGCTGCGCCATCGTTTTCCTGTACGCCGGAAGATAAAATATAGGATCATAACCGAACCCGTTTTCTCCTTCCGGTTCATAGGTAATGAATCCTCCCACCCTCCCCTCTGTTGTCACATAGCGGTCATTATCGTAGAGGAAGCATGCGCAGCAGACAAAATATGCTGACCGGAGCCCCGGAGGCACTCCCTCGAGCATCGAAAGAAGGAGCTCGTTATTCTCTCGGTCAGTTGCACCAGGCCCCGAGAATCGGGCTGAGAAGATTCCCGGTGCACCGCGGAGGTAATCGACTGTGAGACCAGAATCGTCGGCGACTACCGGAAGCCCGTACCGTTCATAAACGGCTCTGGCCTTTAAAAGAGCATTCTCTTCGAACGAGGAACCTGTTTCCGCGATCTCATCGTCGAAGCCGAGTGAATCGAGGTCATGGTAAAAGAGGCTCTCGACGTCTATGATGCCCTTGATCTCCGATATCTTGCCTCTGTTTTTGGAAGCGATGATGATTTCACTCAATATAGGTATCCCCCTCAACAGTGAACCTTTGCGGGGCCTTCTGCAGAAAGCCGTCTTTCAGAGAGGCAAAGAGGGGAGATACCTCGATTCTGTATTTAGGTACCCCGCGGGAATCTTTTGGAACGTCCACTCCCGCCTCCTCCAGCCAGCGTGCATAAAACATTACCTGATCCCTCTCCACTGTACTCGGGGAGTTCTCTCCGCTTCTGTTCTTCAGCGGAGAGAACTCCTCTTCGCGAGCCACCTCCATCACCACGTTGTTGTTCGCGTACTTCAGGGCATCAAAGATGAATGTTTCGATCTTGTACCCGTTGGGACTTTCAGGGTCGACGCTCTCCCCGTCTGGGCCGACATGAGGAATCCTCTTGTACGCCCTGTGGAGGGGGAGCTTAAAGACGCCCCGGACGAGCCGCCGGGCAAACCCGAGGTTTATCATGTGGATTGCGATACTCCCCGCTCTGAAAGATTCAGGACCGAGACCTTCTTTCAGCACTTCGAGAAGTGCGAGCTCAGAGTACTCAACGACGGCCGTCCTGCCTTTCTCGAGAACGAAGACGCCGACCTTTTCCTCCGGGTGCCTCTTCATGACACATTTGGAGGACATGTCGCTCTTCGCCAGGGTGTGGTAGCCGATGAAGGCCGGGTCGAGCAGTTTCACGAGCACGTTGTCCACCTGGCTGTAGAATATCTCTTCTATACCAAGATTTTGAAGCCATGAAAGGGTGCCGGATTCTTTGAACGTGAGAAAAGTTCCGCCGTGGCCAGAGGGGCTTGTAAATACTCTGCCCTTTTCGCGGAGGAATATCTTTCCTGAAGGGTCGTACGCCGGAAACCCTCCCTGCTCCACAAACCTTACCCGGTCGATTTTCAGCCCGAAAAAGCCGTTGGACTCGAAAAACTCTCTCGTCTGCTCCCTGTTTGTCTCACTTACCATTATG
>DATKZJ010000237.1:0-10420 GCA_035527995.1 Spirochaetota bacterium
TTGCTCGATATCGCCTCCCGGCAAACTATCCGGAGCCGGTTTGCAGTTCCAGATAACGGCAGCGGCGTCATCATTACTTATGAAGGTATTTTCGTATTGATTTCTCTATTCAATAAAACCTTTGTACTTTATTTTATTATATATAAAAGGGAGGCGACTGATGAAGAAAAAAGCCGTATTAGTTTTCGTTTTTCTTTTGGCGCTGTCAGCTTATACAGCACATATCAGTAGGGCCGGATACATCGAGGAGAGCAAGGTCGAAGCAGCTAAGGATGTCCTTGACGAGATCATGAAGATACCGGAACAGCGCATTCCCCCTGCCATGCTGAAAAACATATACGGTATCGCAGTAATTCCTAACGTCATCAAAGCAGGTTTTGTGGTCGGAGGACGGTACGGAGAGGGAATCATCGTCATTCGGACCGGGAATCGACAGTGGAGCAATCCTCTCTTTATTACTCTTGTGGGTGCCAGTGTCGGGTTTCAGGTAGGAGTGCAGGCTTCCGACGTTATCCTCGTGTTCAAGAGCAGAAAGAGCGTGGACGGTATCATCCAGGGGAAAGTCACGCTCGGTGCGGACGCCTCTATCGCGGCTGGACCCGTGGGAAGGCAGGCCGCTGCTGCAACAGATATCGAGCTGAAAGCGGAGATATACTCATACTCCAGAAGCAGAGGGATATTTGCGGGAGTATCCCTCGACGGTGCGGTCCTGCAGGTGGAAAAAACAATGAGCGCCGCCTTTTACGGAGTAAAGGAGATCAACCCCAACGAGGTCTTTTCCGGGAGCAAATATACAGCGCCTCCGATCGCCGACAGTTTCAAACAGGTTCTCATCAAATACGCCCAATGAGCTCGAAGTAAGGCCATTTGGGCAACAACCCGTGCAGACCTGTCCCCTCTTTCTTATTCCTCTTTCTCGGCTCCCTTTTCCTTTTCGCCCCCCTTGAACTCCTTCCAGCACTCGGCAAACTCACTCAACCGTTGTTCCACAGCGTAGTAGATAGTGCCCTCGGGGTAGGTGCCGTCATCCGTCAGCTCTCCGGCGGGCACTCCTGTGAGTATCTCGATTCCCTGATCTATCGTCTCCACAGGGTAGATGTGGAACAACTTCTTTTTCACCACCTCGACCACCTCCTCGCGGAGCATGAGGTTCTTCACATTCGTTTCGGGAATAAGTACCCCCTGGTCCCCTGACAGACCCTTTGGCTTGCACACGTCGAAGTACCCCTCTATCTTCTGGGTCGCGCCCCCTATCGGCTGCACCTCTCCCTGCTGGTTCACCGATCCCGTCACCGCAAATCCCTGCCGTATCGAAACTCCCGAGAGCCTCGAGAGGAGTGCAGAGAGCTCCGGGATGTCGGCTGTGCTTCCGAACTCGAATACCGTCTCGTCACATAGACATCGAAGCATCCCGGGGACGAGCTCTTTGTGCTCATGCATGGGAGTACTCTCGTGGAATTTTAGATGCAGGTTATGTTTTTCTGCCAACAGCGTGGATAAAACGACGGGAAATGGTTAAAGTACTATTAGTCGCTCAACTCCTCTTCCTTCTTGTCTATCTCTTTTTCTATCTCCTGGATCTCATCGATGAGCTTCTTTATATCCGGTGTTCCTTTTGAGATCGTGTTCTGCCCCTTCTTTACGAGTATATCGTATACATGCGTCCCGATCCGGCAGAAACGCTTTTCAGCCTGCTTCTCGAGCTGCATTATCTCGAACTTCGTGACCCCCTTTTCACCGAGCTCCTTTGTCTTGTCCTTCGCTTTTTCGAGTACTTCCTTCGTGGACTCAAGGCCCTCCTTTACCGCCTTCTTCATATTGTCCCAGAAAGCCATATCCTCCTCCTTTATTACTGTATCTTTATAATATATTTTCCATCTGTTTGATAAAATAGCAAGAGAAAACCACGCAAAAAAATATCTCATCTTACTGTTGTTTATCCATAACTTAATGTATTAAATTTATTACACTAATCAAAAAGGGGGTACATATATGGGTAAAAAATATCTTCTTTTCTTCGTTCTATCAGTCACCGTTACTCTCTTCCTGTTCGGCTGTGTATCGACCCAGAAGTACAACGACCTCGAGATGAAAAACAAAAAAACCGAACAGGGGCTCGACTCCCTGGAACGTGCGAACGAGCAGCAAAAGAATAAGATAGTAGATCTCGAAAGCGAGATTGAAAAGGCCGATATGGAGATCGCGGACCTGAGGAAGATGAGCGACGAGCTTCGTGTTATGTCGGAGAAGGAGGTCGAGACGCTCAAGCGGACATACGACAGTCTTGAGAAAAACCTCAAGGACGAGATCTCTCAGGGAAAGATACAGATTGAACAGACCAAGGGAAAGCTCACAATGAAGGTGGCAGAGGAGCTCTTCTTCGATACCGGCAAAGCGGAGATAAAACCCGATGGAAAATCGGTCCTCCTTCGTATAGGAAACATACTGAAGAAGATCCCTGAGAAGAACATCAGGATAGAGGGGCATACGGACAATGTCCAGATCGTCTCCACCCTGAGGCTCAAGTATCCTACGAACTGGGAGCTCGGGTCGGCGCGTGCGACCACAGTGGTCCGCTTCCTTCAGGATGAAGTCGGGATAGACCCCTTAAGGCTGAGCGCAGTCTCCTACGGGGAATACCGCCCTGTCGCAACGAACCGAACTGAGCGCGGACGTGCGAAAAACCGGAGGATAGAGATCATCCTCATCGACCGGGATCTCGACCTTGCGAAAAAGATGCGGGAGAACCTCAAGTAGGAGCTTAAAGCTGCCTTTCCAGATCGAACAGTGAAGTTCGCAGGTAGATAATGGGAGCGAACGGTTTTCCGATCTGTTGAGCTGCGTACAGCTTTATCTCGAAGTGGCCCTGATCCTTACCTGATATGACAAACGCAAATCCGCCTCCCACGCCCGTATAGGATACAACGGGCGAACCGATATCGAGGCTCTCCTGCGAGAGGAGCTCGTCGAACAGCATAAAAAGCCTGAACTGGTGAATGCGGGCCTGGAGCTTGAAGGGAGTGAAGGGAACCTCCGTACCCTTGAATATCTCATGCTCGATGTTTGTCGACAGAAACAGAAAGCGGTATGAATAGATAGAGTTGTACACTACTCCTCGTACCGAATCGAATCCACCGAGTGAGTAGAAAGAGGCAAGACCTTCGTTCCAGACATAGATCGGGTAGTCCAAGGTGACCTTCTGCTGGAGCTTCCATAAATCTTGAAGGCTGAAGAGGAGGAGCAGGTTGTTCGAATGTTCCAGCGAAACGGGATTATCGAAGCTGTACCTGTATTTCATCCCAAAAAACGAACCGTAATAGAGACCGTTGAAGAAAGGCCCCTTGTCGGGGTCTTTCGCCCTGATTGAATTGTATACAAAACCTATCTTTGGAATGAGATCGACTCCATCATCGACCACTCTGGAGGTCGTGAAGCTCCCCTTGAAGATGTCTGATATGAGGAACGAAGGGGTGATGGAGAAGTGGTCCGTTACCCTGTATCCGAGGCTGAGCTCGAAGGTCCTTTTTCGTGACACATACTTTTCGGTGGGCAGGAGCGTAAAAGTACCTCCCGAAAAAGACGGTGCGATGTAGTTCTCGAAATCGAGATCCAGCGCAAAACGGATGCCCGGTATGAAGCGGCCCAGAGGATATGAGAAGAGGATATCACCCGCTATGTTATTGTCCAGTATGTTGTAGTTGAGGGTGAAAGCCATATCGAGGTTGTTGAACCCCTGTGTGAAATGCTGGTAAATGTTGCCGCTCGGAAGAGCCACCTCGAACGTCGGGCTGACCTTTGCCCTTACCTCCGTCACCTCGACATCTATCTGACGGTCTTCCTGTGCGAGCACGGTATGACGGCTCAACCCCATGAGAGAGAGGAATATCAGGAAAAAGTACAACGGAATTTTGATTCTTGAAAGTTCCATTCTATTCCAGTATAATATTTGACTTGATATGAGTACAGAAAGACTTATAATTATTATCACATATCTAAACAGGGGGGCTCAATGGCAAAATTCATCATCGGTATCGTAATAGGTGTGCTAGTTATAGTATTCATGGTACAGAATGTCCAAACCGTGGATATACAGTTCCTCACCTGGACCTTCCAAATCCAGCGGGCGATAATGATCCTCATAGTTTTCGTCGTCGGAATCGGAATCGGCTGGGTTGTCAAGAGCATAGGTTACAGAAAGAAGCGAAAAAAGAAGGAAAGGGAAGAAGAGGAAGATAAGGAAGAGGAAAAGTAGCACCCGAGGTATCGACGCGCTTTTCTTACTATGATACGGTGATAAGGGAGAAATGGAGGGGAGAGCTATCTCTCCGAACCATTAGTCTGCGTCTTTTTCTTCGGGCCGTTTCCTGAATATGCCGGTAATCCTCTTCTGAGCCACCCTGATCTGGTCGGCCTTTTTGGTGATTCCCTCGATGAGGGTCTCCTTCTCGCTTACACCTACGATATTGGACAGTTCGTTTTTCGCGTTGAAGACAGGATAGAATGTGAACTGCCCCTGGAGGGTGGTATCGCCTGTGACCAGCATAAGGCCTTTTTTCGATACAGCGCTCCGGTTACGCTCCAGCTCCGCTTTGATCTCTGCAAAGTCGAACTCCTTTATCATGTCCGTCAAGGAACGTCCGATAACCCCCTGCCCGTCGGTCTTGAGCTTTTCAGCGAACCGCTTCGAGACGGATCCAATCGTGCCCTGGATATCCGCAATAAAGCAGTGAAGGGACGCATTCTCAAGGAAGAAAGAAACGAGATTAGAGACCGCGCTTATCTTGAGGGACTTCATCTCGTTGAGACTGTTCAGCTCTCCGAAGAGACGGTTTATCTTCTCTCCGAGCCGCCCTAGCTTCCTCATGTACTCTCCCGAGTAGTACCGCCCGTATCCGGAGAGCTCAGACACCTTGTCGATCGCCTTGAGAACCCTCACTCCCCCCCTGTGGATGAGGAGAAAAAGGACGAGCAGCACCACGACTCCCACGATGCCGAGGTAGACCAGGTTCTCTGCGTTATACCTTATAAGGTCGTTTCCGAGCGCATCGATCCCTTCGAGCCTGATGTAGTACACCGCACCCGGGACTATCATCATAATTGCCATGATAAAGAATGCAACATAGAGAACAACCCTCTTAACCAATATCATGGTATTACTCCTTCAACCTATTGATATCGTCGTCCTTTCCGATCACAACGATCACATCTCCCTCTTCCAGCACTGTAGACGGTACCGGCTGGATGACGAGCTCCTCCTTCTGCGGATTCCCCATGTCGTCGATATTCGTTCTCATCCTTTTTACAGAGATTACCGTGATATTAAACTTGTGCAGAAGGTCCAGCTTCTGCAAGGTCTTTTTGACAAAACCTTCGGGAATGATGACTTCTGCGAGTGTCTGGCTCCCCGAGATCGGTATTCTGTCGAGGATGTCCGGTGAGATCAGCTTTGTGGCAAGCCTCCTTCCCTCCTCTATTTCGATGAAAAGAACCTCTGTCGCCCCCACCTGCCGGAGAACCTGCGCGTGAATATCGGATATTGCGCGGGAGATGATGTAGGGAATCCCCCTGTTTTTCAGGATGGCGGTTGTGAGTATACTCGCCTCCATGTCATCTGCCATTGCAACGATCCCGACGTCAATGCTCTCCAGCGGCGCGTTCTTGAGAGAATCCTCATCGGTGCTGTCTAGCAGTACAGCCTGAGTGGAAATCTCCTTCGCCTTCTCGACAAGACCGGGGTTTACGTCTATCGCGATGACCTTTCCCCCTTTCTCCGACAGAACGCGGCAGACCTCGAAACCGAATGTACCGAGCCCGAAAACAGCAAATGTCTTTTGATCAGGCATGGGAAATCCTCCTGAAATATCTCGTATTCATTCTTACCCGAGCGAAATGGTCCCCCGGGGGTATCCCACCCCTGTTATCCGCCTTCTCTGAGAGAGAGAAACGACAACTGTGAGGGGCCCGACCCTTCCTACGAACATGAGAATAATGATAACGATCTTCCCTGCCGTCGTGAGTATCGGGGTGATCCCCGCCGATAGGCCGACGGTTCCTATCGCAGATACGATCTCGAACAGCAGCGTCACTATATCGAACTCCTCGGTGATTGAGAGAACGAGCGTACTGATAAATATAACTACCGAATAGATGAAGACAATGAAAAGGGCCCTGTTCACCAGGTCTTTTGAGAGGGTCTGGTTGAAGACTGTAACATCCTCCCTGTTGCCCACGGTGGCACGGACATAGCCGCCGATTATCGCTGCCGTGTTTACCTTCACCCCGCCCGCCGTAGACCCGGACGCGCCCCCTATGAACATGAAGAGGGCCATTACGAGGTATGTGTATCTGTTGAGCGCAGAAAAGTCAATAGAGTTGAACCCCGCCGTCCTGAGGGTGACGGACTGAAAGAAAGAAGCGAGATACTGTGTACCGAGGCCGTACTCCAGAAGGCTGTTTTTGTGCTCGAAGGGATAAATAATCAGTGTTCCCAGAAGAAGGAGGATCCCCGTTGTGATAAGCACGACCCTCGTGTTGAGGCTGAATGTGTAGTGCTTCCTGAACCGTCCGGTGAAGATACTTTTCATACGGTCCACGAGAAATCGATAAACTTCCAATAGTACGGAAAAGCTCAGGCCCCCGAGGATGATGAGGGCCGCTATCGTGAGGTTGACCGGAACATTAGATTCGAAACGGACGAGGCTGTCGGGGAAGAGTGAGAAGCCCGCATTACAGAACGCTGAAATCGAGTGAAACGCCGCATGTGAGAGCGCTTCGAGGCTTCCTCCAAGAAACGGCCTGAACGAGGCGAAAAGCAGTACAAAACCGGCTCCCTCGATGATGAACGTCGTGATCACGATGTTCTTCAGTGAGCCGACAAGGGCCGACATGTCACTTTCATTAAGCATATAGCTTGCGAGGAGCTTTCTCTCCAGAGAGAGCGTCCTCCTGAATACAAACGTGCCGAAATAGGAGAGTATCATTATCCCGAGGCCTCCGATCTGAATGAGAAGCAGGATGATGATCTTTCCGACCACGGAAAACCTCGTTGCGGTATCCACGACGATAAGGCCTGTAACACATACCGCGGACGTTGATGTAAAGAGGGAGTTTATGAAACCGAGCCGCGACCTGTCGGCTGTTGCGAACGGCATCATGAGCAGGAGAGTTCCGATGAGGATGACGATCACGAAGCTCAGCAGCACGCTCTGGGCAGGGTTTCGTGAAATGCGGTTTACAAGGGCGCTGAACTTTCTCATCCTGACAAACATCTTGACGAGAATGAAGACGTTTCGCAGGACTATGATGTTCCTGCTGAGATTCTGGATTCTCCTGCTTGCGAGCAGAAACATGAAATACTTGCTGTAAACGAAGAGGGTGGCAAAAAACAGCAGAAAGACAAGCTCGAAGGCATTCTGCCTTATGAAGGTCCATTTATACCTGGCGCTGACGAGCCTGAGGACCATCTCCGTAATGAAGAGAATGAAAACTATATAGTCGAGGGTATTCGTAGCACGCCTGATCCACCGCGCCTGATAGAGACCGTACTCCAAAAAAAGCGATACGACACTCAGGACCAGCATCGCGGAGACCATACGGTTAAATGTTCTTTCGGAATCGCGCATGGAAAATTAGACTGTAACAGGGATTGCACTTCACGAGCACACTCAGCTTTTGCATGCTCTCTAATAGCATTTTCCCCTATATCAGACTTTTTTCAACTGTTTTGTGAGTGGGATACAGGGTGTTTTGGTACCCCGAAACGTTATTCGGTACCTTCGCGGCTCCACTTCAGCACAGGCTTTCTCGCGGCCGTTACCTCGTCTACCCTGGAGATCTTTGTCTTTTCGGGGGAGCGCTTCACGCCCTCCGGGTCCTTTTCAGCCTCGAGGGCTATGTCGATCATTGCTCCGATAAAGCGGTCGATCTCCTCCTTACTCTCCGTTTCTGTCGGCTCTACCATGAGCGCTCCCTCTACGACGAGCGGAAAGTAGATGGTGGGCGGATGAAATCCCCGGTCTATGAGGTTCTTTGCTATGTCGAGGGTTGTAACCCCAAACTCTTTCTGCCGCTTGTCCGTAAAAACGCACTCGTGCATACATCCGTCGTCGTACGGAAGGTGATAATAACGTTGCAGTTTCGACCGTATGTAGTTCGCATTTATGACAGCGGTTCGCGTCGCTCTGCGAAGCCCCTTCGCCCCCAGCGTCCTGATATACGAGTATGCCTTCAGACATACGAGGAAGTTACCGTAAAAGCTCTTCAGCTTGCCGATGGAATCAGGCCGGTCGTAGTTGAAGAAAAAACCCTCTTCATCCTTTCTTTCAACCACAGGTACCGGCAGGAAACGTGCCAGGCTTTCCTTTACTAGGAGCGGTCCCGCCCCGGGCCCACCGCCGCCGTGGGGTGTGGAGAACGTCTTGTGAAGATTGATATGTACAAGGTCTACACCTAGGTCTCCGATCTTCACCATACCCATGAGCGCATTGAGGTTTGCGCCGTCACAGTACACGAGCCCGCCCCGCTTATGAACTACATCCGCTATATCGCCGATGCTGCTCTCGAAGAGACCGAGAGTGTTCGGGTTGGTGATCATGATAGCCGCGACATCATCGTCCATGAGTGATCTGACGGTGTCCGTTTCGAGAATGCCCCCCGTGCCCGACTTAATGGCGACGGCCTCGAAACCGCACATCGCAACGCTCGCCGGGTTTGTACCGTGCGCCGTGTCCGGTATGAGCACTTTGTACTTTCCGGATTCTTTCGCCGCATGGTAGGCCCGTGCGACCATCATCCCGCAAAGCTCACCGTGTGCCCCGGCAGCAGGCTGCAGGGTGCAGCGGTCCATCCCCGTAATCTCGCAGAGATAGCGCTCGAGCTCCCACAGAAGCTTCATCGCCCCTTGAGAAAGGGCCTCCGGCTGGTATGGGTGCGCGCAGGCGAAACCGGGAAGGTTCGCCATCTCCTCGTTGATCTTGGGGTTGTACTTCATCGTGCACGAGCCGAGCGGGTAGAACCCGGTATCTACGCCGTAGTTCCACCCCGAGAGCCGCGTGAAATGGCGGACGAGCTCGACCTCGCTTATCTCGGGAAAGCTTTCTATTCCTCCGCGCAGCATCTTTTTCGGTATCGATTCTTCGGCACGGTCGATTTTCTCATCCTCGGGGATGGAAAAAGCGCACCTTCCCTCTGACCCCTGCTCGAATATAGGAGGCTCGTTTATTGAGAGTGTCGTTGTTCCGTAATTTCCCATAGCTTCCTTCCCATCATCGTTTAAAAAATGAGTACCTTTCAAATTGCCGTGAACATCCTCGGTCTCTCTTCATACCTGACATGCAAGCAGTTCGAAGACCGGCCACTGCTTTTTCTCTTATTCCATGGGTATGAACCCTTTCATCTATAGTATGAAATTACTTAGAGATCTTTCATTGCATCGGAGAGGGCATCGATATCCTCCCTCGTTAAAAGCTCCGTCACCGTTACGAGCAGGCAGTCCTCGAGAGCCGGGTAGCGGCTCCCGAGCGGAATACCTGCTATTATCTTCTTTTCCAGAAGCCTGCTGACGACCTCGTTCGGGTCACGGCCGAGCCTCAGGACGAACTCGTTGAACGACGGACCTGTAAACCTGAGATCTGCATATTCCACTTCGAGAAGTTTCTTCTTTGCATACTCGGCCCTGCTGTGGTTTGTACCGGCCAGCTTCCTAATCCCGGTCTTTCCTAGGCCCTCGAGATATACTGTTGCTATGAGGGCACAGAGGCCCTCATTTGTGCATACGTTGGACTTTGCCTTCTCCCGTCTTATGTGCTGCTCACGCGCGGTAAGTGTGAGGACGTAGGCGTCTCTTCCCCTGTCATCATGCGTCCTGCCGACAATCCTTCCGGGGAGGTTACGGAGAAACTTTTCTTTGACCGTCAGTATACCGAGATGCGGTCCTCCGAACCCGACGGGGATCCCCAGGCTCTGGCCTTCTCCGCAGCAGATGTCCGCACCGAGCTCGCCGGGCGGTTTCAGAAGCCCGAATGAAACGGGTTCCGTAAACAGGGAGATGAAGAGCGAGCCCTTCTCATGGACAAGCTCTACCATCTCCTCGATATCTTCGATTATCCCGAAAAAGTTCGGCGACTGTATCACAACGGCCGCGGTATCTTCATTTACCAGCTCTTTCAGACGGTCCCTGTCCGTTGCGCCTTTCTCTTCGTACGGCACCTCGACGATGGCGACGTTACCGTTGCCGCAGTATGTTTCGATAACCCTCCTGTATTCGGGGTGAACGGTCTCTGAAACGATCACCGTACCGCCTTTCTTTATCCTGAGCGCCATCAGCACGGCCTCCGCAGCACTCGAAGCACCGCAGTACATGGATGCGTTGGAAACATCCATACCGAAAAGCTCGCACATCAGCGTCTGGAACTCGAACATC
>DATKZJ010000238.1:0-26834 GCA_035527995.1 Spirochaetota bacterium
GCAAGAGGGATTGGACAGTTCTCATCTTGTAAAGGCTCGCCGGGTGGTCTAAGGTAGTGATAACTACCTTATGTAGTTATCACTACAGTGAAAATCATTGTATATTACACGTAACGAAGGCAACGATGTTCGGGCGTATCATAAGAGAGAGAAAGCGGCCGGGAACGGTCTATTTATCGTTACCAAAATGGCCAAATCTTGACATTTAAAGGGTTTCGCTTTATGGTATGCGTAGGATAAATACATTCTTAAGAGGAGAGGACAGATGGGCGAATACTTGGACCAGATACCTGAGCGTCTTCGTTCACACATACAGAAGATAACCGGGACTTCGGGACTGCTTGAGGGCGAAGAGTCGGTGGAGCTCATCGCACAGGCCTGGCTCGAAAAGAAGAAGACCTTTGAAGAGAAGATCGGTGTTCTGAAAATGGAGGAGATCGAGACCCTCTCACGCGACGATACGAGGGGGGCCGTGGTAATGACCTACTCGGGGTCGCTTTTGCTCATAGGGCCGCTGGCCGACGGTGCGAGAAAGGCGCAGTATATCAGCATCGGCCTCAGGAAGGACGTTCCCGACATCGTGGAAAAATCAGGCGCTGTCCTGGCAAAAGACGTTGCGGCGGACGAGACGGTAGAATTCGAGGAAGGGCCGGTAAAAAGCACCTCGCAGGTCTTCAAGATCGCGGTCCTGTCCGAAAAGCTTCCACTGCTGGAAGAGGAGCAGAAGATATCGGAAGCGACACAGGTCATCGCGGAGGAGTTCGTCGAGGTAAACAGGACAATAATATCGGAATAAGTACAGAAAGACCGACGGGGACCTTTTTCCAAAGACCGGGTCATTCGGGCTTGATGAGCTTGGATCGAACGGGTGGTGAAAGAGAGAAAAACTGATGAGCGATACGTACGAGACGCGTAAAAACCGCTTGCTCGATATATACGGCAGGAGCTCTCCACCCGATCCCGGGGAGTACATGCTGCTTCTGGAAAGGGTGCAGGAAGTCCTCGACAATGAGAATGCCCAAATCCGGCCTCCGGACAGCTCGGGCCTTCCCGGAGGCCTCGTTCTCCTGAAAAAGAGAGTCCCGGCGATTATCGTCCCCGACCTTCATGCGAGGATGAATTTCTTTCTCTCCACCCTCCTGTACGATGAGGACGGCCAATCCGTTCTCGAGCTGCTCGAACAGGACGAGCTCCAGATTGTGTGTGTCGGCGACGGGTTCCATGCAGAGGGGCGAGCCAGGGAGCGATGGGCCCTTGCGTTCGGCGAGTACCAGAAGGGATTCAAGCGGCACAGGCACATGGATGAAGAGATGAGAGAGAGCCTCGGCGTCATGGAGATGGTCATGGAAGCGAAATGCTGGTTTCCTGACAATTTTCATTTCCTGAAAGGGAACCACGAGAACATAGCCAACGAGGAGGGGGAGGGGAACCATCCTTTCAGGAAGTTCTCCTACGAGGGAATCATGGTACTCGACTGGGTGAGGCGTTTCTGCGGGGCGGAGTTTCTCTCCTCCTACTACGAATTCGAGAAGTCGCTTCCCCTCCTCGCCGTGGGAGACAATTTCCTGGTCTCGCACGCGGAGCCGCTGCACTTTTTCGACCGCGAAAAGGTGATAGAATACCGGCAGCTGCCGGATGTAATAGAGGGTCTCATCTGGACTGCAAACGACGACTCCGAACCGGGGAGTGTCGAGGAGATGATCGCCTACTACCTCGAATGCGAAGAGGGCGAGGACTGCTACTATTTCGGCGGTCACCGTCCGGTACAGGGCCTCTACAACCCCCGGGCCGACGGTAAATACATACAGATCCATAACCCGAACAGGTTCGTTGTTGCCCGGATAGACGGAGGCGGACCGGTAAGCCTGGAAGGGGATATCATCGAGATCGAGAACAGCATCGATGGAACAATCGCATGAGGCCGGTCTCTTCTCGAAGGCGTCATAATACTAGTATGGAGCTGGCGTATGCCAAAACAGATAACGAAGGTCGGTAAATACGAAATAGTGAAGAAGATAGCGAGGGGAGGCATGGGTGCCGTCTACCTTGCGAAGCACCCGACACTGAAGCGGTACGTCATCCTCAAGCAACTCACACTGAGGGGCGGGGGCGGGTTCGTGCAGCGGTTCAAGCGCGAGGCCTCGCTCATGATAGATTTCAGGAACGAGCATATCGTGCCAGTGTACGATCACTTCAAGGTCGGCTCCTCCTACTACATCGCGATGGAATATGTCGACGGGACGAGCCTCGATGCGCTCATCGAACAGAGCGGAGGCCTTTCAAACGAGGCTGCGCTTCTCATCTTCTCGGAGATATGCAGAGGGCTGAAGTACGCGCACGACAAAGACGTCATTCATCGCGACATAAAGCCTGCGAACATCCTCCTTTCGAAACAGGGAGAGGTGAAACTCACCGACTTCGGCATAGCGACGAGTAAGGAGGCGGAGGAGGAGGGGCTTACCAAAATCGGAATGACACTTGGGACTCCCGCATACATGTCGCCGGAACAGATTACGGACACGAGCACCGTGGACAAGCGGGCGGATATCTACTCCATGGGAGTGATGTTCTACGAGATGCTCACCGGAAAGAAGCCGTTTCCCTCCCGATTTGCCCCGGATGTAATAGACAAGATCAACAGGGGCCTGTACGTCAGCCCGAAGAAGATCAACCCGTCCATCCCGGGATCGTTCGTACGCATTATAAAAAAGATGATGCACAGTAAGGTCAAAAAGCGGTACAGGGACCTCGGCATGGTCCTGAACATTCTGGACAGGTACACGAAGAAGTACAAGGGGCAGCGCGAGATAAACGCGGACATCAAGCGGTATCTCGAAGGAAACGAGATCACCCTTCCCACCATGATGAAGGTCGGGAAAAAGCGACACAGGAGGGGAGGTATACTCATAGGCGTGACTGTAGGGCTCACTGCGCTCACCGTGCTGCTGCTGGGAGGGCTGTTCTGCTACTACAAGGGATATTACTACGAATACTTCAGGGCGAAAGAGTTCGGAAAGATCGAGATATCCGCCTCCATCCCGGCGGAGTACTTCAAGAAGCCGAGGCTCATATATGCGTATGCGCTCCTGCGGTACGAGGACGCCAAGGCCGAAGGTGAGAAGGTCGAGCAGTCGGAGTACCACTACAGGCTGTCCCCCCAGAGGGGGAGGCTCCCGTTTTTTTTCAGGGCGAAAGAGGAGGACGACGAGCCTTCAGAGAAGCTTCTGACGACGAGCGATCTTTATCTTCCGGCCGGGAACTACGCGCTCGAACTGTACCTGGAAAATCAGAAGCATTACAAGCGGTTCTACCTGTACCCACGTGTCATACAGAAACAGAACCTCGACACCGAGCAGAAGCGCCACCTCGGCTTCAGGGTCCCGGTATCCGAAGCAAAGCAGATCTCGATCGGTCACAGGGTCTCCGACAGCGAAACCGGGAGATCCATCTACAACGACACCGACATCGACTTCTATCTCGAGGAGCAGGACCGGTGGCTGGACTGGAAGATATACAGCACAAACGAGCGGCTTCGGCGATACCTGGAAAGAAAGCTGAAATCGGGTGAATGGTACAGGTTCAGGTACAGCTCGCCCGGCTACTACCCGACTGAAACGAGGTTTTATGTGGAGAGCAGCCTCGATTCCGCGCAGGTCGAGGTAGGGCTTATCAGGGTATCGGGGACGCTCGTTGTCGAGTCGGATTTCGAAGGCCTCGCGATCCTCATCGACAACATGAAGGAGAGCTATATCGGGAGGAAGCGAAAGGGCTTCGTACCGTACGGAGACACGGTGGAGGGGAAAAAGTCGTTCATGCTGCCCGAAGGCAGCTATACGATCACGGTGCAGCGGGGCAGCAGAACCGTTCAGAATACGCAGTTTCGGATCGCTGGCGACAAGACGACCACGGTCATGGTTTCGTACGACCCCGGGAATAAGGCCCTCGGCCTGCAGGTGAAAAATCCAAACCGATAAGGATCTGCCATGTCACTTGGAATACGAATACTCTTTTTCGGACTGGTCGGTATGATATCCGGTATGCTCGCATGGCCGTGCGCCGAGCTCATACTCTATGTGCAGTCCTCATTTCCCACGCTTCTCCTCTTCAATGCCGCGCTCGGGATGACGATAGGCCTGTTCATGGGAGGATGTTTCGGGACAGCGGAAGGAATCATCGCGAGATCGAGGGGCAAGGCAATGAGGGGGGCCTGTACCGGTCTTTTAATCGGTGCGGCCGGCGGTCTCGTCGGGTTCATCGCAGGGCAGGCGGCACTTCTTTTCATAGGGACGACCTTTTTCAGCTCCACGAAGAGCTATGAGCAGATCGGCTTTCCTCTATCGAGGGCGATCGGATGGGCGGTTTTCGGGATCTTCATCGGGACGGTAGAGGGAATACGGAGCGGCTCTTCCAGTAAAGTGAGAAACGGGGTGATCGGCGGATTCATCGGAGGCATCCTCGGAGGGTTCGGAGTCGAATATATCAGGTACCTCTCCCCTGCGGGACCCTATGCCCGGCTCGTCGGGTTCGTGGTGCTGGGATTCATGATAGGGATATTCTACGGGTTCATAGAGAACAGGCTCACGAGGGCGAGGCTTCTGCTGCTCAACGGGAAGAACAGGGGCAAGGAGTACCTTCTCACGCAGAAGACAACGAGGGTCGGAGAGTCCGACGAGACGGAAGTGAACCTGCACGGGTACGGCGGTGTTGCTCCCGTGCACGCTCTGATTCGGAAAGAAAGGGGGGGCTACACCCTCGCCGATGCCGGGGCAAAAAAAGGGATGTGGGTCAACGATTCGAAGATCGAGGAAACAAAGCTCAAGGACGGCGACGTCCTGAGAGTCGGCGACGCGCAGTTCAGGTTCACTGAAAGGTAGAAAGCGCCGATAAAGCTGCATGACGGAGATACAGTATGAAACGCTGTCTTTTAGCTTTAATAGTCCTTTCTGTTTTCTTTGCCGCAGGCCTGGCGTTTTCTGACTCGGTGAGGATATCACAGGTCGATAATTCGATGCTCCTCATCAACCAGAGGGTAAGGCTCTACATCAGTGTGACGGACGACGGGGGAAAGCCCGTCAAGGGACTGGGCCTTGAGAACTTCCGTGCGTTCGAATCGACCGAGGAGAGCGGAGAAAAAGAGAGGCGGATCCGTTCGGTGCACCACGGGGTGAATATCAACGATGGAATCAACCTCCTCTTCGTGATCGACAACTCGGGGAGCATGTACTGGGACGGGTCGGGAAGGGTACGGAATTCAGACGACGAATCTGTCTGGCGAATCACCTACGCCAAGCATGCGATATCATCGATCCTCAGGGAGATCAAGAACCCGCTCGACAGGGTCGGGCTCGTGTCTTTCAACGTGAAGATAGGACAGAACGTGGCGCCGTCGGGCAATAAGATCGAGACCGAGCGGGCGCTTTCCGGCATCAAAAGGCCCACGGAGGAGGAGGCATATACCGAGCTCTTTGAGACGCTCTACCGGTCGATCGAAAGCCTCCAGACCGTGAGAGGAAGGAAGGTCGTCATCCTTCTCTCGGACGGAGTTGATTTCCCGCTGGACGAAAACCCTCATTTTCCGGTCCGTTACGGAATGGAGGGCGCGATCGAGCTCGCACAGAAAGCGGGCATATCGGTATTCACGATAGGCCTGTCAAAAAAGGCCGACAGGGGGAGCCTGTCCGTTATCGCGGAACAGACAGGGGGCGTGTACTTCTCCGTCTTCGAGCCTGAACGGCTCGAATCCCTCTACAACCTCATCAGGGACCAAGTGCTGAACGAATACCTCGTTTCCTACCCGGCGACGATGGACCCCGCGACCCGGAAGAGGGTGAGGGTCGAGTACTTGTACGACGGGCGAACCGGCGGTGCACGGGGGGTCTATTTCTCTAGTACGATCTTCGGGTTTCCCTGGGTGGAGGTGAGGCTGGTCTATTTCGTTTTCATTCCCGGCGCGCTCCTGCTGCTTTTTCTGCTCTCGCTGATAAAGTTCGAGAAAAAAGAAAAGTACGCGTCGCTTTCCGTTCTCTCGGTCTCCGGAAGACGCAAGGGCCGACAGACGCTTTCGCTCGGCGACACACGCCGTCCCGTTACCATCAGTGTGTCGAAGGATGCGGACATCACCGTCTCCGGTGTGAGAAAAAGAACCCCGGAAGGCGAAGTTGTGATAGAAGAGAAGGACGGAGCATTCACCATTGTAAGCAGCGGCGGTCCCGTCACGGTGAACAACAGGGAGGTGAAAAAGAAGGTGCTACGGTCCGGGGACCTTATCAGGGTGGAGGACACGGAGATCGTTTTCAACGGAGGGAAGGCGGGGCCCTTCAGGCCGTAGAAAAAAAGGCGGGTGAACGTACGGTTACTGGCGTACGATCGTGGCCTTCTGTTTGAAATGTTTGCTGAACGAGACCTTGGGAACGAGTGTACGCGGCTTTGCCGGTATCGTGATCTCCTCACCGGTCTGCGGGTTCCTCCCGATCCTCGCTTTTCTCGGGGGCCGTGCCTTAAGAAAGATCTTGCCCAGCCTTCCGATCGGGACCCGTTCCCCGGATAGCACTCCTCGCTCGACCGCTTCGACAAAATCCTCGATAACGGCTTTTGCGCACCGCTTTGATATCCCGTGTTTCTTCGCAACGTAGGATACTATCGAACTCATCGTGTATTCTTCGAGGCCAGTTTCGGGAAGAGTGAGCATCGTGCGGTTTATCCTGACGAAACCGTTTGTGAGAAACGTGGTGGCCTCCCTTATGCGTTTTTCCTGCTCCTCGGACGGGACGTCCTCTCTGAGGACGGCAATGGTCAGTATCGGGGAGCTTTTTTTAATAGGGCCTTCAAGAAATTCCACCGGACGGTTTCTGCTGATTGCACCAAGGAGCACCGCTTTTTTACTCGTCACGATGTCCGGCACGTCCTTCCTGGGTCCTATGCTTGCATACTCGGCCCACCTTCCTTTTTCATACAGCGTTCCGATGCTGACGAGAGATCCCGAGTAGGTCAGAAGGAGGGCTCCGCGCGGGTCGTTTTCCGGTACGGTCTCGGTCTCTTTCATGTGAAGGGAACCCGTCTGCTCGGAAAAAAGCCTTTTCTTTTCGAGCCAGGCGTGGGCTATCTTTTCGAGGGACTCTTCGGAGTCGGGCAGGCCGGATGTTTTCGTTATTTCCTTAAGATGCGGTTTGAACCGCTCCGGTACCATTTCGAAATAGCTTTCCATCCTTTAGTCCTTTCTTTGATTTAGAGCATCGTCAATTTCGTCTTGCCGACCTGAATTACGTTGCCCTTCTTGATACGGACCTTTTCGCATTTGGGAATGGGATTGTTGTTGATATAGGTGCCGTTCGTGCTCCCCTTGTCGGTGATGTAGTACACGTCTTCCTCCCTCTCTATCAACGCGTGATGCCTCGAGACGAGCGGGTCGTCCTTTATCACGATATCGCTTTTCGGGTCCCTCCCTATCGTGATCATCCTCTTTATATCGATTGCCCGGTCCTTGAACCGTATCTTTGCGTGCCGGGTCTGCATCTGCTTCGCGATCTTTTTTCCCTTGTCGCCCCTCTTGTAGATCGTTTCGTCAGGCATGCCTTGCTCCCTCTCTCGAATCTTTTCCACAATTGTAAGCCAATACAATAATTCCGTCAAATTCTTTCCAAGGAAAGAATTGCGTCTTGAGCCCCTGTGGTTATATTAGAACAATTGTGAACATAGTACATACCCTTTAGGGGAGTGAAGATGAGAATACGGAGCTCTTCCGGCGAAACGGGGATGTTGTTCTCACTGACGACAATGTGCCGGTCGAGAACCTCATCGCCCTGGTCTTCATCCACAGCGTAAATTGAAGCGATGAAATCACAGCAGTAAAGAGGAGAGACCTTTACATCCCTTTTTCCGCACGATTTCGATCCATTTTTACACTCCTCTTTCAACGTTACGATCTCCAGCGAAACAGGATAATCGTATGAGTCTGTAACAAACTGTTGCTCTGTCAATGAAGAACTGATAGAATTCAGTATGAGCAGGGAGGAGACCATGAAAGAAAAGATAAATGTCGGGATGGTTGGCTACAAGTTCATGGGGAAGGCGCACTCGAACGCCTACAGGCAGGTCGCTGTTTTCTACGATCCTCCGAGGGTGCCGGTTTTAAAGGCTCTATGCGGGAGGGATGAGGAGGGCGTGAAAAAGGCCGCCGAAAGGTACGGATGGGAGAGCTTTGAGACATCGTGGAAGGACCTCGTTCGAAGGGACGACATAGATCTCATCGACATCAATTCGCCGAACAGCTCGCACGCGGAGATCGCGATAGCCGCTGCGGAGAACGGAAAGCATATTCTGCTCGAAAAACCTATGGCGATGAATCTCGCAGAGGCGAAAGCCATGGCGGAAGCGGTAAAAGGTGCAGGGGTGAAGCATATGATCGGTTTCAACTATCGGAGGTTTCCGGCACTTGCTTTTGCAAAGCGGATGATAGAGGATGGGAAGATCGGGAGGGTGTTTCATTTCAGGGCGCTGTACCTGCAGGACTGGATCGTGGATCCGGAATTTCCTCTTGTGTGGAGGCTCGACAGGAAGGTCGCCGGGACAGGCGCCATAGGGGATCTCGGTGCTCACATCATCGATATGGCCCTTTACCTTGTCGGAGACATAACTGCCGTTACCGCGCTGACGGAAACCTTCATCGAGGACCGTCCTCTGCCGGAAGTTTCAGGAGGCCTCAGTGCAAAAGGAAGCTCAGAGCGGGGGAGGGTGACGGTCGATGATGCGTTCGTAGCACTCGCCCGCTTCAAAAACGGAGCCCTCGGAACTTTCGAAGGGACGAGGTTCGCGATCGGACACAAGAACTGGGGTTTCTTCGAGATAAACGGCAGCAAGGGGAGCATGAGGTTCAACCTCGAGAGGCCGAACGAGCTGGAGTACCTGTCGGCTGATGAGGGTGACGAACAGGGGTTCAAGACTATCCTCGTAACAAACGCCACGCACCCGTTCATGGCGGAATGGTGGCCTCCCGGTCACGTCCTCGGCTGGGAGCATACGCATATCATCCAGGTATATCATCTTTTGGAATCGATAGGGAAAAAAGGGCAGCCAGAGCCGGGCTTCTTCGACGGGGTGAAGAACCAGGCTGTGCTGGAGGCGATCAGTCTTTCTGCGAAAGACGGCATATGGCACGAGGTGGAGAGTACGGTATTCTGATGACGATGCCCCCCGCTCATATGTAGCGGATCATACTGCCCGCATCGGAGAAACTCTTAACAAGCCCGCATGCAACGGCGCTGTTGATCGCCGCTCCTATTGCGGCCTCCTCCTCGTATAGAGGAACGAGCAATTTTTTTCGGAAAATGTGTTGGGTGACCTTACGCAGGGTCTTGTTTTTTCTCAGGGCGTTGCCGCTGCCCACAAGACTGCGTTTTTCCTCGATAGTCCTGCCGTCGACCATCTCCATCAGTATGTTCACAATCCCCTCGAGCGTTGTGTAGATAAGGTTCGAAGGTGTGAAGTTTTTGTAGTTCAGCCCCTGAATAAAGCCTCTTGCGGCAGGGTCGCTTCTTTTTCCCCAGTAGAGAGGGTTTAATTCGAGACCGCCCGAGTCCTCCTGCTCCGAAGCGAGCGCTTCCATCCTCTCCCACAGGCCGGAGAAATCCGTGACCCCGAAGAGCTCTCTTCCGGTCTCTTCGAAGAAGCCCCTGAGCCTCGCGTATGAACAGCCGCCTGAGAGTGAGTTTCCCGATACGAGCCGTCTGCCGTCCACGAAAGGCCGTACGACCACGTCGTACCCATCGACAGATGGCCCGCCATCTGTCGATGGCGAACCATCGGCGAGGTACGAAACCTGTGAAGCGGTACCGATATTTACGAGGATTGTGTCCGCATAATCGCGGACGCTTCCTATGTAGCTTGCCTGGTTGTCACCGATAGAGACCGATACAGGTGGCCGGCTCCCGGTAAGGAGTGTTCGTATGTCTTCGTCCCGGACCTGTCCCAGAACGGTCGAAGGCGGAACGACATCCGGCAAGACCCCTGCGTCCAAGCCGAGATCTGAGATATAGCCGTGATCCCAGGCCCGCTCCCAGGGATCGAACGCCCCTGTGCTGTCCGCCATTGTATCGTCGATAACGGGTTGTTTCTGGCCTGTCATCCGCATTCCGAAGTAATCGGGGATCGTGCATACTTTGCTGATATCCCGAAGCCTCTTTCTCACAATCCAGTCGTAAAGCGTCACTATACCGTAGCCTGTTGCGATCGCCCGTTTTCCACCTCGCTGTTCCATCTCCTCCAGGAGGGTTCTGCCGTTTTTCCCGGGCTCGTTGCCCCTCTCGTCCTGCCATGTAACGAGGTTTGTTACAGGATTGCCCCTCTCATCGAGTCCCACTACCCCGTGCATCTGGCCTGTGATGCCGATCGAAAAAATTTCTCCTTCGAACCTCTTCATGCATCTCGAGATAACTTCGGTAAGCGCTCCCTGTACCCTGCCGGTATCCTGCTCGTAATAGAGAGGATTTTTACACCTGGTATACGCGTTAGTGTCCACTGACGCGGAATCGAGGAGGGAGCCTTCTTCAAGATCGACCAGCACACAGGCGACCTTTGTGGTACCGAAATCAAGTCCCAGCACGCATCGTTTCTTTTCCATGAGCAGTTCCTAAAAAAGGTATTGCGCGAGAATTCGATTTAATGCTGCGGCAGGGCACGCTCGAGCACCCTGTTCAGTCTTTTTACAAAGGACGCGGCGTCCCTGGGACGAACTCCCTCAATGAGGAGGGCCTGCTCGAACAGGAGCCTCGAAACGTCCTCGAACACGCCTTCGTCCTCGGTGGTTTCGAGGGCCTTGACGATGGGGTGGTCCGGGTTGACCTCCAGTATCGGTTTTGCTTCCACGACGTCCTTCTGGCCCATCGCCTTCAGTATCTGCTGCAGCCCGATGGTGGGGTCGTTCTCGTCGGAGACGATGCAGGAAGGAGACTCACTGAGGCCAGAATCCGCTCGGACCGATTTCACCTCATCCTTCAGTACCTTACCGATGCGATCGAGAAGCGGGCTTATACTCTTCTCCCTTTTTTTGTCCTCCTCGGTCTTGATCCCGTCGAGCGTGTCGCTTCTGTTCACCGCCTTGAGATCGAAATCCTCGTACTTGCCGAAAGAGGGGATGATGATTTCGTCTATATCGTCGTCCATGATGAGCACCTCGATCTCCCTCCGCTTAAACGATTCGAGAAGGGGGGAAGACCTCAGGCTTTGCTCGTTCTCGCCGGTAATATAGTAGATGACCTTCTGGTCGTCAGGTATGCGCTCCGCGTAATCCGCGAACCCTGTATAGCCTTCCGTTTTCGTGGACTTGAACTGCAAAAGATCGAAGAGGGTCTCACGGTTCATGAAGTCCTGGTATGCCCCCTCTTTCAACGGCCGCCTGAACTCCTCGTAGAATTCGTCGTACTTCTGCTTGTCCTTCTTCAGTTCCAAAAGCTCGTTCAGGATCCGCTTTACAGAATCGGCCCTTATCTTCGTGAGTATGCTGTTTTTCTGAAGCATCTCGCGCGATACGTTTAGCGGGAGGTCCTCGGAGTCTATCAGCCCGCGGACGAACCTGAGATACCTCGGCAGAAGCTCCCTTTCATCGTCTGTGATAAAGACACGCTTTATGTAGAGTTTTACCCCGGGCTGGTAGTCGGACCAGTAGAGGTCGAGGGGAGCCTTCCTGGGGATGAAGAAGAGGGTTGTGTACTCCACTTTTCCTTCCGCTTTCGTATGGATATGGAGGAGCGGGTCTTCAGTGTCGTGGGAGATGGACCTGTAGAATTCGTTGTAGTCTTCGGCCTTGAGCTCGCTCTTGGACCGCCTCCAGAGGGCGGACGCACTGTTGGCCTGTATCTCCTCTTTTTTGAGACTGCCGTCGTTGGTCTCTACCTCGTAGTGGAGGTGGATGGGAAAGGGGATATGATTGGAGTACTTTTTGATGATCCCCTCGATCACCAGCCGGTTTGCGTATTCCTCCCCCTGTTCGTTCAGCAGGAGGGTTATCGTTGTGCCGTGGCCGTCACGCACTGCTTCTTCTATCTCGTAGCCGCCCTTCCCGTCGCTCGTCCAGCTGAAGGCCTCCTGTTCCCCCGCCTTTCTCGATATCACTTCCACCCGCTCTGCGACCATGAAGGCGGAGTAGAACCCTACGCCGAACTGTCCGATGATATTCGAGTCCTTCTTTGCGTCTCCGGTGAGAGAGCTGAAGAAATCCTTCGTGCCGGACCGGGCGATCGTTCCGAGGTTCTGCTCGAGCTCCTTGCCGTTCATGCCGATTCCGGTGTCCGATACGGTAATGACCTTTCTCTCTTTACCCGTGTCCGAAAGGGTGACGATGTGATGTTTTTCATTGCCGAATGAGATATCGATCCTTGGGTCGAACTCGATCTCTTTGTATTTGTCTTCGGTGAGAGTGAGGTACTTCAGGGTGTCGAGCGCGTCTGACGCATTGGAGATGAGCTCGCGAAGAAATATTTCGGGATGAGAGTAGAGTGAGTGTATTATAAGATGCAGAAGCTGGTTCACCTCTGTCTTGAACTTACGTTTTGACATGCCGGATTCCTCCTCGGTTCAGTTTAGCGGGGTATTCCGCTTTTTATTAAATATACTAAAATATCAGTAAAAGATAAACCCGGCTGTCAGGTAGGAGAACCGTCTTCCCCTGTTTCGAACTTTCCCTCAATCTCCCGGATGCGCTTGGAGATGAGGTTGATCTGAAACTCTATGGAGTTGAGGATCCAGAAATGGAAATGGTCGACCCGCTGCTGGCGGTTGATCATCCAGATGATCTTGATCGAGATGAGGAGTATGGCGATCTCTATGGAGATGAAGCGGTTGATTCCGAAAAAGGAGAGGTCGAAGATCTCTCTCACAATATCGAAAGAGAAGAGGCCGATAACGAGAACGAGAAAGAGGATGTTTACCGCAATGTCCTTTTTCTTGGATGATTTTCCGCCGATCTGCCCGAGTATCTTCTGGACCCTTTCCTTTTCAAGCTTGTAGTGCTCGAGCTCCTCCTGGAGTATCTCTGTTTCGTCCATGCCCCCATTTTATTAGGAGGGATATGATCTGTCAAGCCATTGATTCGGCCTATTCGATGTATTACATTTCTGTATTGATAGTAGTGAGGGTTACTCGCAAATTGTTAATAGCGGAGCCGGAGGATGAGCCGGTAATATTAAATGGAGCTTTTGGTGAAAAAACTGCTGCATTCCCCGATTATTGATATTAACGGCGATTTGTGAGAAACGGGGGCTTTGGGCATAATACCGTACTATATGTAATTGAAAGGGGCAAGGAATGGTTACAGGCACCGGGTCGGTCGATACAGTCCTGAAAGAAGAGGAGATTGCGGGCATCATAGAAGAGGGAATCCCGGGGCGACGTGTCGAGGGGAAAAACCTGCTCGTGCTCACACCCGACAGGACGCGGACGATGCCGCTTCCCCTTATGAGGAGAATGATCGAGAAAACGATCGGCAGAAGAGCCCGTCGGCTCGATTTCATGGTCGCCCTCTGAACACACAAGCCTCTCTCGGACCGTGAGATGAAAGAGCTCTTCGGCCTGGGGGATGATGAGAGTACGGACTCCTCATTCTACAACCACAGGTGGGACCTCCCCGCTACCTTCACCGGTATCGGGAAGATAAGCAGGAGAGAGGTCGAGAAGATCACCGGCGGGCTTTTGTCCGAGGATATAGAGATCGCGTTGAACAAGTCCTTATTCGAGTATGATCTCATCGTGGTGCTCGGGCCCGTGTTTCCGCACGAGGTTATCGGTTTCTCCGGGGGAAACAAGTACTTTTTCCCCGGTGTTTCAGGGGGCGAGTTCCTTCACAGCTTTCACTGGCTTGGGGCGCTGGTCGGGAGCATGGAGATCATAGGAAAAAAAAGAACCCCGACGAGGGCACTCATAGACAGAGCCGCCTCGTTTATCGGAAAAGAGAAGATATGCGTCTCGATCGTTGTCAGAGATGAGAAGAGAATATCGGGCCTGTTTGTCGGGAGCATGGAGGAGTCCTGGAGCGCCGCGGCCGATCTCTCCGCACGGGTCCATGTGGTGTACAAATCCCGTCCGTACAGCCTCGTGCTCGCAGCCGCCAACAGGATCTACACGGAGATCTGGACCGCGGGTAAGGCGATGTACAAGCTCGAGCCGGTTGTAGCGGACGGCGGGGAGCTTATAATCTACGGTTTGCATGTAGATGCGGTCTCGCACACATGGGGAAAGTATATCGAGCGGATCGGATACCACGTGCGGGACTACTATCTCGCTCAGCCGGAAAGGTTTGTCGGCATCCCCGGGGCGGTCCTCGCTCACTCGACCCACGTTAAAGGTGCCGGGACGTATGAAAACGGGAAGGAGCGGCCCAGGATCGGCGTCACCCTCGCGACCGGGATTCCAGAAAAGCAGTGCGGAAAGCTCGAACTCGGATATATGGACCCGGACGCCATTCGTGTAGAACGTTACATGAACAGGGAGGACGAGGGAGTCCTTCTTGTGGAGAATGCCGGAGAGGTACTGTACAGATTGAAGACGCCCGGAGTCACATCGATTACGACATGTAGAAGAACCTGTAGTTGAAGTAGAGGTAGACGATGTAGAGGAAAAGAAGTACGATTCCGTTCGCCCTGGTGAGCCTGAATTTCACCCTCAAGCTTAAAAGCATCGTTCCCACCACCACGAACATAGAGATGAACGAGAAGAACACGGTGAACCTTTCCAGCTCTATCGCCTTCACGATCGATGAGACGCCGATGATCCATAGTATGTTCAGTATGTCGGCGCCGATGATATCGCCCACTGCGATCTCTCCATGCCCCTTCAGCGACGCGACTATGCAGGTGCTTATCTCGGGGAGAGAGGTCCCTATTGCGATGATGGTGAGTCCGACGATCGTCTCCGAGACATTGAAAGAACGGGCGATGATGAGTGAGGAGTGTATGACGAGTCTCGCGGCAATAATGACCCCGATAAGGCCGGCCCCGAAGAGGATGAACATCCTCCTCATGTTGATCTTTTCGCTTCCCTCGGGAAGTCCTTCGATCTCCACGAGGTGGAGCTTCCTCCGCTTCTCGCCATAGATTACGAAGAGCATGTAGCAGAGGAGGAGAATGACGAGCACAATGCCCTCAGGCCGCGATATCCTTCCGTTGAGTGCAAACAGAAACGCGACAACGTCGATCCCTATGAGAAAAAGTCCAGCAGTCCTCAGTATATCCCTGTTCACCGATATGGCTGCTGGTGCGACGATCGCGGCGAGCGCGAGCGCGATGCCGTCGTCCGCGATGACGGAACCGAGCGCGTTCCCGAAGGCGATCTCCGGATGGCCGAGGTAGGCAGCCTGCGTGCTGACGGCGATCTCAGGAGCAGTAGTCGCGAATCCGACGATGATGATCCCCACGAGCATCTTCGGAAGGTTGTAGTGCGAGGCGATCCCCGCTGCAGACTCAACGAAGTAGTCGGAGCACTTGAAAAGGATGTAGAACGACCCGCAGAGAACGAATATGTTGAAGTAGACGTTGTCGATAATGATCTTGAAACTCATGCCTGTCCCGGCCCCTTGCGGTAAATGTATATTATAATTCATTTCCTTCGAAGTAGAAAGGGCGTTTTGTGCCGCTATCGGTAAATATACTTTGCCCTGAAAGAACAGGTCCTCCTCCTGCTTTATACAGCTTCGAGCAGGCGGACAAAAATCTTCACATGAACTTCACATTTCCCACATCTTATCTTGAAGATCTTCTCCTATATTGTTTTCAGAAACTTAACCGAGGAGGTTCAAGATGGTAAAGAAGATACTGATTATCAGCATGCTGCTCGTGTTCGGCGCTGCCGCGCTCTTTGCGCACGGTGTCACAGGCAGGGACGTCGCCGACAGCGGGGCACTCGTTACTCTTGAGGGCACACTCCGCTACGAGTCGCCCGAATGGTACCTCGATACCGAAGGGAGCTCCTACCTGCTTCATTTCGGAAACAGGGGCTACCTGGAATCGACCGGTATTCCGATCGAGGATGGAAAAAAGCTTTCTGTCGAAGGATTTGTACAAGGGAGCGATATCGCGGTGGTATCGGCGTCCGCAGACGGTAAGGCCTACTCCTTCCGCGACAGGGACGGCGTGCCGTTCTGTGCGGGCAGAGGCAGAAGGTACGCGAAGAACGGAGAAGATGGATGCAGGCGGTGGTTCCAGGGGAACGGTATTGGACGGGGACCTGCAAACAGAAGGTCCGGAGCCAAGCAGTCCGGCCCACGGGACGGCTGGGGCGATCCGCGCGATCGTCAGAGGTGCTGGTAAATAGAAAAGTATCACATTGAAGCCCCCCTTGCAGGGGGCTTTTTTATTCTCTTATTCGCATCTCGACGGTTGTGCCCACACCCTCCCCGCTCGAGATGCTCGCGTCTCCTCCGTGGAGCTGTGCGATCTTCTTCGCGATAGTGAGTCCGAGCCCTGTTCCCGGGGTAATCCTTGCATATTCACCGCGGTACAGACGGTCGAACACCTTTGAGAGTTCCTCTTTCGGAATAGCCCTCCCTGTGTTGAACACGGTGAAGAGACAGCTCTTTTCTTCTCTTCGGATGCCGACTGTTATTCTGCCCCCGGCCGGGGTGTGCCGGACTGCGTTCGAGATGATGTTCGACATCGCTCTTCCGATGAGGTTCTCGTCGCCTTTGAAAGATTCCGCCTCTTTCTTCCACTCGACATCGATCTTCTTCTCATGGAACTGGAGATGAAAACGGTCGTTGAGCTCACCGAAGAAGATTCCCGCATCGATTTTTCTGGGATTGATCTGCAGCCTGGGGGACTCGAGACGGGTAAGCTCTCCGAGGTCGGTAACGAGGGCCTCTATCCTGGAGAGCTCTTTCAGGTTTTTTCCTATCCTCTCCCGAGAGAGGTCGAGCACCCCGTCCGACATACCCTCGAGCTGTGACCTCAGGGCGGTAATCGGGGTCTTGAGGTCGTGGGCGATGTCCGCAGCCCACTGACGGCGGATGTTCTCCTCACGTTCGAGCTTTCCGGCGAGCTCGTTCGCAGACTCCGCAATACGGGAGATCTCCTTCGTCCCGCGGTCCGGGATACGGACCCTGAGATTTCCGCGGGCCATCTCTTTTATACCGTCGGAAACGGTTTTTGCCCCGCTTGAAAGCCTTCTGGAAACGAAGAGGGAGAAGAGGAGCGCTATGACGACAGCGGATACGACGCTGAAGAAAACGGTCTTTCTCATGGATTCGAGAAACCGTGATGTCGCCCTGTCTGCCCCGAACCCGAAAGAACCGAGGCTGTAGTAGCCGACGGTCCTGCCCCTTACGCGAACAGGCTTTATCGGCAGCATGTCCTGTTGGTCCGTATGCATCATCATGCCCCGCCCGTGCCCTCTCATCGGAGACCTGCCGCCCACGTGCGTATAGATCGCCCTCCTTTTTTCATCATACACGACGAGTGAGGCGCCGGGCGGGAGGAGCAGATCGAGTTTCTCTTTTAGCAGCAGAGAGGCGTCCCCGTAATCACCGGTGAGGGCATTCCTGATTATTCCTGTGATATCTTCCTCGAGTAGTCTTCCCCTTTCGTCGCCCCACGCTCTCGAAGACCTGACGTATCCGATACGAAACGTCACGACCATGACGATAAGTGAGAGGAATAGGGATAGAAGGAGGGAGGACAGCAATAAGTAGAACAGCCTTCTCACGAGCGCTCTCCAGAAAATCGGTATCCGTACTCGCGTACAGTCTCTACCCATCTCGGATCGCCGAGCTTCTTGCGGATGTTCTTCACGTGAGTGTCAACTGTACGCTCCGATCCTTCCGCCATGTAGTCGAGGCACTCACCGAGGATGCGGTCGCGACTGATGACGATCCCGGGGTTCTGGGCGAGGCAGGTAAGGATCTTCCATTCAGCGGCTGTGAGATATACCTCGCTGTTATTGATCCAGACCCGGTGTGATTGCTCTTCTATCTTCAGATTACCTTTTCCCAGTATCCATCCTCCGGTCGCAGGTGCCTCTTTTTTATTCGTCCGTTTGAGGATGGCGCTGACCCTGAGGACGAGCTCCTTGGGGGAGAACGGCTTGGTCACATAATCGTCCGCCCCGACCTCGAATCCTGTAATGCGGTCCGACTCGGACGCCTTTGCCGTGAGAAAGAGGATGGGGATATCCCAGCGGCCCCGTACCTTTTTCGCGAGTTGAAACCCGTCTCCGTCCGGCAGCATGACGTCGAGTATGAGAAGGTCGGGGTTTTTCATATTCAGCACGTCGAGGACCCCGCCGATCTTCGGAAACTCGAGTACCTCGTGGTCCTCGAGCCTGAGATAGGACGCCGCAGCCTCTCGTATCTGTTCGTTATCCTCGACGATGATTATCAGCGCCATACGGTTATTCTGTTTGTTTTGGGGGCAAAAGGCAAGGGGAATTGCGGTTTCCCGCGCCGCTCTCCCTCGCGGATGTATTACTTCCGGGGCTTCTTCTTCATCTCTTTTATGAGGTCGGCGCTCATCTTTTCGATGAACGGTTCGAGCTTTTCCGGGTACCACCAGTGCTGGTCGCCTTCGACGAAATTTCTTGCCTTCATCAATAGTTCGTTGCCTTTCAGGGCCGGTACGTGATCCGGAAGATATGAGAGAAGGACAAGTGTCTGTATGAGCCTTCCTGAACCGTACATGTACTCTGGTCCCATGCACCGTTTGGCGCTCGCGATCAGAAAAGAGGTGATTTCAAAAAGGTAGGAATCGCCGGTTTCGTTTTTTTCACTCATCTGTTGCCACCTCTTTCAGGACTATATCGTCGATGCTTCGTCGTTTGGGTGCCTCTACCCTCTTCTCCGGATACCCGGCAGTAACGAACAGGCAGGGGGTAAAATTCTCCGGAAGATCGAGAAGCTGGACGATCATCTCTTCGTCGAATCCGCCTATTGCACACGCGCCGAGGCCGAGACTGTGTGCGCAGAGGAGGATGTTCTGCAGGGCGCACCCTATGTCATACCCGGTCCAGGCTGTTTCCCTGTTTTTATCGATGCATAGCAGTATCAAAAGCGGCCCCTCTTTCATATTCCCCATGACTCCGGTCATCACAGTTTTGAGCTCCTGTATCGTCTCCCTATCGGTGATGACGACGAACTCCCACGGTTGTGCGTTTCCTGCGGACGGGGCCCACCTGGCCGCCTCGATGAGCATATCGATCTTGGCTTTTTCCACCGGGTCCGGCTTGAACCGCCGTATGCTCCTTCTTTCCTTTAAGATCCTCATGAGAGTATCATAATCGACGGCCATAGGCATCTCCTCTGTTATATTGTCGGTAAACCCCTGCCATCTCTTCGACAAGGTCGTTCGACAAGGTCGTTCGACAGGGTCGTCCGACAGGGTCGGTAGTAATATAATACAACGAATTATGCTCTGATTCATGTAAATTTCTTTCTGCGCGTCCTTCTATTTCTTGAGGTCCGGAGTGATGTGATTTCAGGATATAATGATAGAGATGAAAAGATCGTGAACAGTCATTACACATGTTCGGCGTTTTCTGCGGACCGAAGTAACGACGATACGCGATTCTCTTCCCGATAAAAAGATCTGTTCGTTTTCCGGCGGAAAGCATAGTTATGGTGATTTGTGAAAAACAGGGGTCAGTTCTCGTTACCGAAGAGCGTCGGGCTGTTACGCGCGGCGCTTTTCAATGGCCATCTGTATTAGCGATACTTTTTCCTGTTTAACATGCAGGGATTGCTTCCTCTTTTTGGGGCTCAGGCAGAGAGCGAACATCTTTTAAAAGCCAGATGCCTGTGATCACCGTTGAGAGAAAGTCCGCTACAGGAAATGCAGTGAACACGCCCCATAGGCCGAACAGCAGGGGAAGGCCGACCATGAGCGGAATGAGCAGAATAAACTGTCGTGACAGGCCGAGGAAGAAAGCGGGTCCAGCTTTACCGACGGCCTGGAAATAGGAAGCCCCGATCACCTGAATTCCGATAAAGGGAATGATGAGGGTAACGACCCTGAGCACCGGAATCCCTGTCTGGATGAGGTAGGCATCTTTGGAAAAGATGCGAAAGATGGGGCCCGGCAGCAGTGCCAGCAGAAGAAACCCCAGGACAGCAAGTGTCGTAGAGACCAGAATCGAGATTTTCACGGTATTTTTGACTCGGTCGATGTTACCGGCCCCGAAGTTGTATCCGGTAATGGGCTGGAACCCCTGGACCAGGCCGAAGAGGGGCATGAGCACGAAATGAAGGATCCTGAAAATGATACCGAAGCTCGAGATATATATATCTCCGCCGTAGTGTCCGAGCGAGTTGTTCATGATGATGATTACGATGCTCATCCCTCCCTGTCTTATCAGGGCGGGAACTCCGAGGGAGAAGATCTCCCGTGTCACAGCTCGCTCCGGCAGAAGATGGCGAAGCTTTATCTTCAGGGAGCTTCGTCCGCTCAAAAAGAAGACCAGCAGAAAGGAAAAAGACAGAAACTGGGAGATTACAGTCGCAAGAGCGGCACCCCTGATCCCCATATTGAAACCGAAGATGAAAATCGGGTCCAGGACGATGTTGAAGGCGGCGCCGACGATCATGGTGATCATCGCAACTGTTGCCCGGCCTTCAGCCCGGACGATATTGTTCGACGACATTGCAAATGTGATGAAAAAGGTGCCTGAAAGAATGACCGAGAGGTATCCCTTGGCATATCCCATCAGCTGCGGCGTTGCGCCGAACAGCTTCAGTATTGGTTCAAGGAAGAGGTATCCGACGATGGTCATGAAGATACCGAATACAGCGGATATGACAAAGGCGTTTCCTGCGGCGGTGTACGCACGCTCCCTGTTGCCGCTCCCCAGACTCCTGGAGACGACAGATGCGGTACCCATTCCGATCATCATTGCGAAAGCCATTACCAGTATCTGGAATGGAAATGCTACTGTAAGGCCACCGATTGCGTCCGTTCCCACGCCGCGGGCGATGAATATTGTATCCACAACGTTGTACAGTGCGGTGACAAGCATTGCCACGGTTGCTGGAGCCGACATCCTCACCAGCAGCCTGCCTATACGTTCGGTGCCGAGAATTTTATCGTGCTGCAGGGTTTTCATATTTATATATCTCCCGATTTGTCAGTTAAAGCTTCTGCGCGATTTCGTGGAGGTCGAGCACCGCTCTCTTGAAACGGTCGATCATATCTTCGGGTAGGTGCCCGATCTTTTTCAGGATATGCTCCTGCGCCCTGTGGAGGTTTCGGACGACCAGATGTTTGCCTTTGCCGGTCAAAGAAAGGTTGACCTTCCGGCGGTCTTCCTTGTTCCGCATGCGCTCGACAAGACCGGCTTCGATAAGGCTGTCGATGACCGGGGTAAGCGAGCCCTTTTCCATGTTCATGTGGTGACATACATGCGTCATGTGGGGATTATCGCCCATGTGGATGATCATCAGCGCTTTCATATGGGTCTTGTTCAGCTCGTATTCACCCGTTTCGTACCGGAAATCGTGGAATATCTTATGCATGAAAAGCGGAAACGTTGACAGGATCTGTAATGCCATCTCTTCATCCGTCATTGTATCGGCCCCATCAAGAATTAATAAATTTGATATAAAACTGTTTGAAATCTAACAAAAAATTCTTTTGAAGTCAACAGAAAGAATAACCGGTATCGTTATTTTTAGAGAAAGGGTGCGTTTACCGGGCGGGCTTTGAGACCCCTTTCCGCAATATCCTGCGGGGAGTGTGTTATCGGGGGAGAACATCACAGTCCGGTTCCGGAAGTATCTCGCCGACCGCCACATCGGACATCCTGCCGGTGCTTTTGTCCACTGTAAAGGAAAAATCGTGTCCGCCTTTTCCCGATTTAGGCCATATCGAAACCGCGTAACTGTCATCGTGCTCTGAGATCTTAACGTACATCCTCTCTGTTATTTCGTTGATTCCTCCGCTTAGGTCCCCATAGACACCGAGGTCGCCCTGTTCTTTCAACACTCTGTCGATAAGCTCAACCACGGCCTTTTTTTTATCCTGGTTACCGTCGAAAAGTATGTTTTCTCTGTTGTAGAACAGGGTATCTCCCACCATCCGTTCCCCTTTCATTCCCATGATAAACACCAGAATAAGAACTATAATGATTGTTCCATGTTTCATTTTCCGATAACACTCCATGGCACTGAGATAAAAAAATATAATGAGAACCGATAACGGTAAGTAACAAAGACCACCGAGGCTTTTAATTTGTCATAGAAAGATTTCGGCCTCCGGATTTGCATTACCGCAGGGCTTGGGAGCCAGAAGAAATCTAATACTTGTTAGTAATCGGGTCTCTTCGTACAAAGGATCGTTTTCACAAAGAGCAAGATCGTCGGCATCGAAGTGAGAGGGGGTGCTTTAACGCCTTCTTGAAATTATGAATACATTCTTTCACTTCGGTTATCCTGCGTGCGAAATTATGGAGTCTGGCCGTCCTCTGTAAGGATGAGCCGTGCTGTCAGGCTCCCATGCCTTCCAGGGTCCTATTCCTTCTGGATCCGATAGATGAAAACCTATATGCTTATGCCGAGCAGGCGCCTTACCTTGTATATGTCCTCTTCGGTCTCTTTGAGGAAATTGTCGCCCTCGAGCTGCTGCTGGATGTTCCTGTACGACTTTTCAAGGGCGCCCGGGATTTTGTCGAAATCAGTGAGATTTATATCGTAGCAGCGCGGCTTGAGGAGCACCACCGAGCATCCGTTCTTCGGTTCATGTATCCTGAGAAGGCTGTACTGGGTTATCTGCTTGCCCCTGAGGTTGAAAGCATAAAGGATCATGTCGAGCGGTGAGATCTTGTCCTTCTCGTTGAGCGTTTCTCCGAGGTAGCCGAGGTCAACGGCAAGGATAACGAGATGCTCTCTTTTGTTCTTCCTTGTTTTTATCCAGTGCTCGAAGGCGGACACGACAGGCAGGTGCTCGACTGTACCGCCGTCGATGTAGTAGCGGCCGCCTATCTGTTTCGGTATGAATATGCCGGGTATTGAAATCGATGCGACTATCGCATCCTTCAGCGAAACATCCGGCGTTTCCTCCTTTGAGAAGACCTGTTTTTTACCGCTGTCCGAATCGAGGGGAGTCCCTGTCCCGATGTCAAAGGACACAGCGGAAAAGGACCTCTCGAGCTCCCCGAGTCTCGGAATTCCACCCCCCAATTCGACGAGGCTTTCTTCGATGTACGCCTCCAGCCTTCTGTTGTCGTATATTGCAGCGTGTCTGAAGCCGCTTCCCGAAAAACGTGTCTCGATCTGGTTTGTCATGATCCGAAGCAGCATGCGGCGGGACCCTCTCCCGAAGACCTCGTCGGGGTCTCTCAGGTTCAGGGCCGCCTCGGTAAGCTGTGACGCGTTCACTCCTGCTGCGTAGAAACCGCCGATTACCGCTCCTGCGGACGTTCCGAAGATCTTTTCGACCTCGATATTCTGCTCCTCGAGAAACCTGAGAACTGCGATATGGCAGACGAGTGCGAGCCCTCCTCCAGAAAGGGCGAGGTAGACGGTCTTGCCTCTGATATAGTCGAGGAAGGAGGCAAACCGTCCGTCGGAGGCCTGTACCGAAGGGCGGGCATCTTCACGCTGCGCTCCCCCGGGCTTCTTCTTGAAGGGTAACCGCATTATGTGTCAACTCCTTTTCACGATCCGGCTTCAGAATATGACTGATTCCGGACGCCGGTACACAGAAAGCGTCTGTATCAGCGGTACCTGCAAGGGATCAGCCGGTCATTCCTGCAGACCTGTATCGTCCCGCATCAGTCAATAGTATATATATTTTTTCTTCACACAGTGAACAGAAAAACAAACAGCCTTCGGCCCTGTGCCAGAAGGTTGTGTGGCGATAATTTCAATAAGGTAGGGAGCGGTGAAAAGAGTGAAGCCGCCTTTGCCTGGTTCAGGGCTGAGGCGGTATAGGAATATCAGGCTTGCATCAATGCCTTCAAATTCCTGCATAATACATCCTGATATTCATCCATGTCCAGCTGCCTCAGCTTGACTGCGAGGTCGTCTGACCTTTCAGGTTTCCCATGTAAAATCAGATCCGTCTCCTCTCTGTTAAAGGATCCGACGGTGGTCTTGTTTTTTAAATATGGATGGTTGACAGGGCATACGGTTTGGCATCGTATACACCCTATTATACTGTTATGCGCCCTCGGATCGATGAAATCCGGAAAGGCGTGCCTCTTCTCATTATGATGAGTGATACATCTCCCCGCCTGGATAACGAATTCGCCATGTTCCATGCAGTTTGTGGGGCAGTTGTTTACGCACCGGTCACAGGCCTTACACTGCCGGAGCAGATCTATGTTCTGCCAGTCGTCTCTATCGAACCGATGCTCGATATAAAAAGCTTCCAGCCTGGCGAAACTCCCCATCCCCTCTATGTAGCAGAGGTTGTTTTTTCCATATTCACCCAGTCCGCTCCGTGCCGCTAAAAGCTTTAAAGGCAGTCCGGCTTTGCTGATTTTCACGCTTTTCCCGAATGTGTCGGAGAGGATGTCGATACACCGGGCCCTCACTTTCCTGTACATGTATGTCGGAGGTATCACGGCTTTTATCTTTTTGTGGTCGAGCTGGAACAGGACAACGGAAATGCCCTGCGGTACCGCAATGCCGATTACTGATGAGGGATTTTTAAAGTTATCCGGTATTCTGAAATTGAAGTTGTCTATGCTGTCAGGGTGGATTTCAGGGTCTATTTTTCCCCTTCTATTGAGGTCCTCTATTTCCTGTTTCAGTTCTTTGAGATGAAAGGCAGCAACGATACTGAATTGCGCACCGTATTCGTTAAACCTTCGATCCAGGTCGTTTATGGTTTCCATATATTTTTAAGCCCGGTACGCAGGATTTCCTCGATATAACTCAAAGAGCAGTTACATATGACGGGAGATGCGTTTGGGAAGTAGCCTTGATACATGAACAGAGTGAGGGCATGTTACGACGCATACCAAACCCTTGGAAATTTTTTAAAAAAAAAAATTCTGATAGTTAAAGAAAACTGCCGGCAGTTACTATCGTTTCTCTAATGATTATTTTGCTGACTTAAGGAATAAGTTCATCTTTGTTCCGCACTGAGGACATACTCCCTTTGCCTGCCGACGACCGTTTTCTTTTGTAATAACTTGTGCATCCTTCATGGGACGCTTGGCCTTGCATTTAACGCAGTAGGCTTCATATTCGCTCATTACACTCCCTCCCTGTTTTTGTGAGTATTGTAGTGTATTTAGCAGAAGGATGCAAGCAGAATTGTGCTGTTATAGAAGAACTTATTGTCGAAAAAAAGAGACGGATGCGGGAGGGGTTCTGCGCCGAAGTATGAATCTCTGCATACAAAAGTATGTTGGGTTGCGGCAGGCTTCAAAGAGGGACTTTCTTCCTTTTTAAGGGTTTTCAAATGAACATGGAACCCCTGCCAGGCACTTGCCGCACACATCGGTGAGGTCCATATCTGAATGGTATCTGTCGTTTTCCAGACACATGGAGTAGCATCTTTTTCGATAGAAGGAATCGATGAATAACGCATCGTTCGGTGCATTTTCCGCAGGAGCCGTTATACTTGTAGAGACAGAGCTCATGGCCATCCCTGAGGGTCTGCCCCACTGCTGCGTTTGTTACTATGCTCCCGATTCTCCCACAGCATCCCTTTTCGGTTATTAACATGTTGTTGATTCCTAAAGTCCCCAAACCGGCTATAAAGGCGATATGCCTGTGCGACCAGTCGCTTATAAGCGATTCGGGATCGAAATTATGCGTTGCAGGTATTATCGTGGAATCGAAACCGCGAATTTCAAGACAGTCTCTTATGTGTCTGTTAAGATCGAATATGAGCCGGTTCGTTTCAATGTACACGGTCGCCCACTCTTTTGAACAGTTTCGGTTTTCAATATTGCTCTCTGCAACAGACTCTTCAAACGGAATAAAAAACGCGATGACTGTTTCGGCGTCTGGAAGAAAATCGTGCGGCAGGGCATGGGTGGGGCTGATGAATTTTTTAAGTCTCCTGAATAACGGGTCGTGTGCGCCCGCAAAAGCAGTCAATGGAAATTTCCATCCTGTTTTGGTATTGTGCAGCTCTTGGTACTTTGTAACGTAATCGGTAATAAGAGACCGCAGTTGCCGCTGTGTCATGTCTGTTTCGCCCGGTTGAGTCGTAATAGGAGCATCTTATACAATTATAGATACACTTACGTGTGAGATAAAGCGGTTTATTGAATTCCATGCTGTTTGAATCGTGTATGGTGCGTCAAGGGCCTTTAGGTGCAGGCGCCATACGGCATGTGAAAGAAGTTGCCGATCTGCAGATAAAAGGGTATATTTAGCCCGTTGAACTAAGAAGAATCATTGGACTTGAATTCAAAGCCGGGAGCTTTAGGTGCTTTTTCCTAAAGAAGCGCCGGTGAAGGAAAGCCAGTTATTCCGCTTATTGGAAGCGGATCTAAAAGCCCAGAGTAATCCATTCGATTATCTTCACTTTTGACCCGCAGGCCGTGCGGTTTTTAAGAGAGCACCGGCCTTACCAAGCTGCAGTTTCGACAAATACCATTATTTATATAAGGATATATATGAATGACAAATTTTTTAACGAACTAAATTTAATCGAACCGATTCTCCGGGCCATTCGGGATGAAGGCTTCAAAGACCCCACCCCGATCCAACAGAAGGCCATCCCGCTATTGCTGGCTGGCCATGACCTTATGGGATGTGCACAGACAGGCAGCGGGAAAACTGCTGCCTTTACCCTGCCGATACTTCAGGCCCTGGCAAAGAACCAGAAAAACCCCATTCCGAGATCCGCACGAGCGCTCATACTGGCCCCTACAAGGGAGCTGGCGGGCCAGATCTCATCCAGTTTCGAAAG
>DATKZJ010000239.1:0-18854 GCA_035527995.1 Spirochaetota bacterium
GAAGATGTCCTTTTTATTATGATACCGAGAAATGCCCATGCTACAACGAGGCTGTAGGGAACGTCTCTGCGGGCGAACACCATTGCAAGTGTTATGAGTGTCGCCACTATGAGTACCAGGACGGTCCAGAAGGTTTCCGGAAGTCCGAGCCCTTTCCATCCGACAGATACGAGAAGGGCGGTGATGTTTGCGACTGTTGCGATCGTGATCCAGCCTACGTACACGCTGAAAGGAAGAAAAACGAGGTATCGCTCTGTTTTTGTTGCCTGGGCCTTTCCTATATTCAGCCGTAGGTATATTGAAAGCAGTGAGCCGAGCAGGATGAGCATAAGGACCAGCGAGAGCGCCATCCTCTCGTAGTGCCATGCAAAGATCCACCCGATATTTGCGGCGCATGAGAGCAGGAAAAACCACCCTGTCTTTTCAAGATAGGCCGGGTCCTGTTTTTGTTTCCTGAAAAGGTCCGCTGCCTGGTAGGCGATGAATATTCCGAGAAGCAGGTATATCAGGCCCCAGATAGAGAAGGTGAGGCCTGCGGGTACGAAAAGGTTTGGGTAGCTGTCGGAAATCTGACCCGTAGTCTTCCCGTTGATGGGAAGTGAATTGGCGAGTCCGTTCACAACGATAATACCGATGAATCCGGCGATATTGGCGAACTGAAGTACACTTTTTTTACCTTTCATTGGAACGTTCCTTCCTTCACTTTAGTCCTCTCGTCTGCGAGAGCTCCTCGGGATAACCCGCCGCACCTTGTCGAGTATGATCATTCTATTTTCTTCCCTTATATGATACAATGTGTTAAATCGAATGCAAGCGAATATTATGGATGCCCGCGGCTTTTGAGACAGGCCGTTTTTAAGGTTTTTTTATGGAGCGGTTGCAGCCACTCTGTTTTACCTGTATCACAGCATCGTAATTGTACCGGAAGGAGGCGGTTATGGCATATGACGAAGAGCTTTGCAGAGAGGATAAGGGACGTCATCTCCGGCTCGATGAGAAACGGATGTTCGGGGGTGCCAAAGTACCTGCTGAACGGCAACATGGCCTGCGGTGTGCATAAAGAAGCACTCATCGTCCGTGTAGGCCCACAACACTACGAAAAAGAGCTATCAAAGCCCTTTATAGAAGAGTTTGATATCACTGGACGGCCCATGAAAGGGTGGGTGATGGTGGGATGCGAAGGCTGCGAGTTCCAGGAGGAGCTGACGCGGCTGGTTCGGCTGGGGGTTGCCTGTGCACAGAGCCTTCCCGCAAAATGACCGGCGGGTTAACGCTTCATGAAGCGTTTTCGCTTAAAGAAGCGTTTTCGGCGCTAAGGCCTACTCAAAACCCGGTAAAACTCATTCGGCGACCACGTATTGTTCGTGAGACGCCCGCTGTTACACTGTCGTTCTGCTATTCTGCGAGGTACCCTCTCTTTACGGCGTCTTCTATGAGATTCGTTGCGAACTCCCAGAGTGACGACGAGCCGTCTTTTATCAGCCTGGTCCGCTCTCTGACCATCGAGCTCTGGACACTGTGATGTTTCCATGATATTCCCTCTGTCTCATAGTTGAGAAGCAGGGGCTGCAGAACATCGAGGGCGGCTGCGAACCTCGATTCCGGGCCTTTATGCTCTTCGAACTCCTCCCACAGACTGCGAAGCTCCAGGGCCTGATTTTCCGGAAGCAGCGAATAGATTCTCTTTGCAGCGGAGGCCTCCCTTTTCGCCTTGTACTTGTAGCCCTCTTCATCATAGGCGTAGGTATCGCCTGCGTATATCTCAACGAGATCGTGGATCAGCAGCATCTTGATTACCTTTAGAATGTCTACCTCTGCGTCGGCATATTCGAAGAGAAGTGCCGCCATGATCGCTATATGCCAGGAATGCTCGGCGTCATTCTCCTTTCGTTTATCGTTTATGAGGTTGGTCCGTCTCAATATATCTTTCATTTTGTCTATCTCTATGATGAACGATATCTGCTGCTGTAGCCTGTGCTGTTTCATGGGCTGCTTCCTTCCGCTTGGAATGATAATGCTGCGATACTCTTTTATACTCAAATGTCCTGTTTTTTTCAATGAAAAGAAACATCGGCTTGTCCTTGTACATCGATTTTTATACCATTCCGGGTGATTATTAACATTCCGGCATATATCAGGATCGACTGTGAACGGATATTCGGCACTATCTGAAAGGATCCTGAACTGTCATTAAACCTGCCCGGCATTTAAGGGAGGCCCGTACTTTTTTCAGGTCCGTCGTACAGGGTCCGTCGTACAAGGTGTGTCGCACAAGGTGCGTAACTGCAGCGGTCATTCAATAGTTGTTATGCAAAATCGCATCGGGCACTATTATTTTTACCGATAACGGGTTAATGCGGTTTTCTCACAAATTGCATATCAACGGAGCTTAGTTATGATATGATAGTAGTTTATATTTTCATGTAAAAAATAGAGTTTACAGTGAGAAAAGCGCTAAAACCCCTATGTCCAAATATTTACAGAGTTTTGTGAGAAATAGGGGTTAAACCCTTTAAAACGTTTAAATCGGTCCCGGATCTTCTGCGACTGCCCTATTCTATTGACTGCAGGGGGAAAAAAGGTAATACATTGCCTTTTGGAGGGCCTTATGCAGAAAGGACCGGAACTGCTGCAGAAGATGAGCGAAATCTTCGAGCAGATCTTTCTTATCGAGAGGTAATGGGAATACATCTCCGAGAAGTAACCTCGCACCCGACGGCCTCACAACCAAGCAGTGGCTTGTCCTTGCTGCGATAAACAGGCTGTTCGACCATGACTCCTCGGTCCAGGATGTCGCTGATAGGATAAGCACCTCGCACCAGAAAGTGAAAGCGATTGCTTCCAACCCCCAGAAGCGCGGATTCATCGACATCTACCGTGATGAAAGAGACAGAAGGGTGCTGAGGCTGAGGAAGACGGAGGAGAACAGAAGGTACTGGGAGATGAGAGAGAGCGGGTTGCGTATCTCTTCAGGAACCTGGAGGGTGATGAGGTGCTCCTGCTGAACGCCCTTGTGAAGAAAGTCGCTGTACGAGCTTCCCAGCTGTACAGCACGTTGAAGAATACAAACAGATGGAGAGAAGCGCAATGAAAACAGCATCAATTATTATCGGTACCATACTCATAGTGATAGCGGTGCCGCTTGTTATCGGGTCCGTTGTATTGCGCCTCAAGCTGAAGGGAGAGGTGAAAGAGCTTATAGCGGGCCACCTGCAGGCCGGACCCGATATCGTTTCCGAGGAGGATATCGCAGGGCTTCCGGAACCGTTACAGCGTTATATGAGATACGCAGGAGTGTTAGGGAGGGAGCATATAGGGTTCGTCCGATGCAGGCAGGAGGGCCTCTTTCGCATGTCCCCGGCCCGGGACTGGGTCAAAATGAAGGCAGAGCAGTACAGTTCCTACACCTCACCACATGCAAGGCTCTGGATCGCGAGGATGTCTCCGATGTCCCTCTTCGCGGTATCTGGCCGCGAAAGGTATTACGACGGTGAGGGAAACATGCTCATCAAGCTGGTCTCATTGTTTAAGGTCTCCGATGCACGCGATCCGGAGATAGCCGTTTCCGCACTAATTACCTATCTCAACGACATGGTTTTCGTTCCGACTGCGCTCCTCAGCGATTTCGTCCGATGGGACCCGATAGACGAAAAAAGCGCGCGGGCGACGATAGCAGACCACGGCCTTTCCGCGTTTGCGGTTTTTTATTTTAACGAAAAGGGCGAGATAGTTAACTTTGTTACGGAAGACCGCTACATGACCGTAGATGGGGGATACAGAAAAGTGCCGTGGTCGACGCCTTTTTTAGACTACAGAGAGATGGGAGGGTTCATGATACCGACGAGCGGGGAGGGTATCTGGCACCTTTAGGAAGGAGACTACTGCTACGTCAAGCTGTCCATCAAAAAGATCGAATACAACAACCCTGCATTGTATTGAGCTCGCATCGAGGTTGTGTTGAAGCTTCATGCATCTGGGCCGGAGTGTAAATTGCGGATTGGCATTGTGTGACCGGTGATGGCTCGCTTGCGGAGAACAGTTCTTCAACAGAGATCTATGATTCCTATTACCTGCTGTTCACAGAGGTATTGCGTGAAATTGGTGTCAGGAGTGCAGGGCCGATATATGTTTTTGTTTCTATGGAAGTCGTACCGCAGGTCATGCCGGCGTTCTTCTTTCACGGCCGCAGATCCCCGGCTGCGAACGGCTGGCATTTCTCAGTCCCCCATGGTGGTTGTGTCACAAATTGCACAGCAACCTAGCTGAGTAATGATATGATAGTATAATATCATATCATGCAAAAAATAGAGTGCACTGTAAGGCCTGTTCGAAGTACTTCCTGACAGCTCGTTCCTGAAAGAGTAATAATGATGTTTAACTTAAGCACTCGATACCGTTTTCAGGGAAGATATCGCGGACAAGATCCTTTTAACACGATACTGATCCGGCCTGGTCACTTTCGGCTGAGATCTCAGCAAACCAGAATTCCTCTCGCCGGCGCCGGCCCGGCGGCTTCTCTGCAGTTTAAAACAAGGATGATCGAGCGCTTATCGGCTGCCCCATGGATCGGTACCGTGCGGCATCATACCGTTTAGAGCTTGATCAGCCGCTCTTCAGGGGATACCGTTCACCGTAATGCACGATCGTTGTAGAGTACCCTCGCTCTTCGAGGACCCGCTTGAGGCTCGACTGTGCCTCATGCTCGCCGTGCACGAGGAATATCTGTTTCAATCGATCCTTGTCGAGCCTACCAACATACTCGAGGATGTCGTTGTAGTCCGCGTGTGCGCTGAAGGTATTGAGGACTGCGACTTCCGCCTTGAGCTGAAAGGGCTTGCCGAAGATCTTTACCTCGGGCTGCCGCTCGACGATCCTCCGCCCGAGGGTGTGCTGTGCCATGAACCCGACTACAAGGATAGTGGTGCGGGGGTCCTCGATGTTGTTCTCCAGGTGGTGGAGTATTCTTCCCGATTCGGCCATCCCGGACGCGGAGATGATGATGGCGGGTTCCTTCATTTTGTTCAGCCGCTTACTCGCCTCGGTGTTTATCACATAGGTGAGCTCATTGAAACCGAACGGATTTTTGTGGTGGTCTATGAAAGCCTGACGGGTTTGTTCGTCGTAGCACTCCTGGTGTACCCTGAATATTGCCGTCGCGTTCGTCGCCATGGGGCTGTCCACGAAGACAGGCACCTTCGGGATCTTCCCCTCATCGTAGAGGAGGTGCAAAACGTAGACAAGCTCCTGGGTACGCTCCACGGCAAACGCCGGAACGATGATCTTGCCGCCTCGCTTGACGGTCCGGCGTATCACCTCGGCGAGCTTGTCTTTCGCAGTCTCGATCGGGTCGTGCAGGCGGTTACCGTAGGTGCTTTCCATGACAAGGTAGTCCACAGGAGGGATGGGTTCGGGGTCGCGCAGAATAGGGAGGTTCTTTCTTCCGAGATCACCGCTGAACGCCACGCGAAGCTTCGTGCCGTTTGTATTAACATCGAAAACAGTGATCGCAGATCCAAGTATGTGTCCAGCATCGTAGAAATGAGCGGATATGCCGTCTGCGATATAGAACGGCCTGTGATAGGACACGGTGATGAACTGGTCGAGACAGCTCATGACATCCCGCTCGGTATAGAGCGGCTGCTTTGTAATCTTGTTCCCGTTCTTTGCTGCTTTCTTTTTGAGGTATTCTATATCTTTCGCCTGGATATGGGCCGAATCCATCATTATGAGGTTCGCGAGATCGCGGGTCGCCGGTGTGGTGTACACGTTTCCTGAAAACCCCTTCTTCGGCAGAATCGGCAACAAGCCGCAGTGATCGTAGTGCGCATGGGTGAGAATCGCGCCGGTAACCGTGCTTGCGTCGAAACCCCAGTTTCGGTTCTTTTCATCCGCCTCGGCGCGGTGCCCCTGGTATGCACCGCAGTCGACCATGACGAGACTGTCGTCTACCTGTAAAAAGTGCTTAGAGCCGGTTACTTCCTCCGCCGCACCGTGTGAAAAAAGTTCTGCATTCACTGTCATCTCCTTCTAGCTGATCTGTACTGCCGATACCCGAGTTTCCGTTATGGGTTGATCAAAAAAATACTATTATTTGTAGAATCATGAAACAGATTTATAAGATAAGATTCAGATATCTACGAAAAGAGCGATTTTTGGGGGTTCCCTGTTGTCGGTCATGAAATCCTTTTCATTCCAATATCCTTAAGTCATGTTCCGGGAATACACGATATAGGAAAGAACGGCGAGAAAAGAAAAGGGAATATAAACGAACATGACAGAACGCATTTTGTATTGGATAGCACCGCGCTATATTGATCGACTGTCAAAAAGGAGGTATGGCATATAGGCAGTACATTTGCTGTTGAAAAGAATTATTTCACATTGTATATTAACAGATCACGAGTTTTGAAACACATTAAAAATCCATTGCACAGGGGGAGTGATTCATGGCAGCGGCTAATAATGGCAAAATACTCTTCATCGACCTGAGCTTAAATTCAACAGAGGAAAAGATCCTGCCTGAGAGTGTCTATCGTGATTTTATCGGGGGTCAGGGTCTGGGAGTAAGAGTTCTCTATGAATATATGAAGCCCAAGGCAGATCCCCTGGGGCCGGAAAATATTCTCGGATTTTTAACGGGGTCGTTGACCGGGACCAAAGTCCACGGAGCGCGCTTTCAGGTTATCGGTAAATCACCGATATCCGGGGGCTGGGGGGACTCCAACTGCGGCGGCTATTTTGCTACAGAGCTGAAGGCAGCCGGTTACGATGCGGTTTTCTTTACCAGAGCTGCACAAAAGCCGGTGTACGTTTTCTTAAATGATGGCAAGGTCGAGATCAAGGATGCCGGCCACCTCTGGGGGAAAGACACGACTGCGACGGATGAGGCTATCAAAGAAGAAATCCGGGATAATAAAGCGGGAGTTGCATGCATCGGACCGGCAGGTGAAATGCTGACACTTATTTCGGCAATATTACATGAAGGGTGCGGGGCCGCACGCGGTGGGCTGGCTGCTGTCATGGGTTCTAAAAAGCTGAAAGCACTCGTGGCGAGAGGCGCAAAAGAAACAGTTGTCACCGATCCGGAGCTTCTCAATAAAAAACGAAAGGAATATTTTCAGGGTTTAAAAGATACCGATGATGAGGCTGCCGTTATTTTCAAGACCTGGGGCACCTGCGGACTTTTTTCTGCCTGCGTCACTGTTGCCGATGCCCCACTCAAGAATTGGACGCTGTTCGGAGAAGAAGGGTTCCCCACGCACGCCAAGCTGGACAGCGAAGCAATTACGAAATACCAGACGAAAAAGCATGCATGCCTGGGTTGTCCGATACGGTGCAAAGGGTGGATCAAGATCGAGGATAGCCCTTACGGAGAAATTACCGGTACCAAGATAGAATATGAAACACTAGGCATGCTTGGTGCCGATCTGCTGGTCGATGATGTTGCGTCTGTGGCCAAGGCGAACGATCTCTGTAACCGCTACGGCCTGGATACGATAAGCACCGGAGCGGTGATTGCATTTGCAATGGAGCTGTACGATCGCGGTATCATCAGTCAGGATGATACTGAGGGTATTGAACTTACATGGGGAAACGGCGCTGCTCTTGTAGAGATGGTGGAAAAAATAGGTAAAAGAGAGGGGTTCGGAGCAGTACTTGCGGACGGCAGTAAATTCGCCGCCGAGCGTATAGGGAAGGGGACCGAAGAATACGCCATGCACGTCGGCGGTCAGGACCTCGCTGCACATGACCCGCGAGTCCTGATAGGCTGCGGTTGGGGCTACATTCTGGATGCGACACCGGGAAGACATACTGCGTGTGAAGCGGCAAATGGCTTTTTCAGCGGTGTCGACGTTCTTCCCTACGATAAGCTCGATCTGCCGCATCTGGAAAATGTTCTCGATATCGAGGCCAATGCACCGCTGTATGCGGTCTGCAGCGATATAGAGTGCCTTTATTCTTCAGCTGGTATCTGTCAATTTTCCTACTATCCCGGAACTCTGCCGATCATCGATTTTATCAATGCCGCCACCGGCTTTGATATGAGCTTAAAAGAGGCACTCCAGGCTGGAAGAAGGATCGCTACTCTGAGGCAGACGTTTAACATTCGTGAAGGAGTAAACACAGCAGACTGGCGCCTGCCGAAAAGGGTTGAGGAACCGCAGACGAGCGGACCATACGCGGGTGTCAAGGTGGATTTTAAGACGATCAAACGGGAAGGATACAAAGCCCTGGGCTGGGATATGAAAACCGGTAAGCCACTAGACTCAACCCTGGAAGAGCTGGGATTGAAAGATCTGGTCGGCAGTCTTTGAGAAATTAGAAAGCGTTGGACCGGCTCGCCGGTAGCCCGGGTTTAATGTCTTCAATCGCTGTGAAAGGACTACCGACGGCTCGTCTATATATGAATCGTGTTATTCGATAGGCGGGCGGGGAACAGGGCACGAAGAATTTCCGCAGGCGAAACGACCGGGGCGGTAGATCTGCATGCCTGCAATGGAAAATGGAAAGAGGGCGGTACCTGCGATAATGAAAACACACTGCCGGGTTCGGAAGAGGTGTAGGGCATGAAGGTTACTGTCAATCTGTTTACAATATTGAAGAAGTACGGCAAGGGAAAGATCGGGGAGAATGGCGGCGTGGACCTGCCGAATGAGGCCACGATCCGGGAGCTTCTTTCCTACCTTGAAATCCCTGAGAAAAAGGGGAAGATCATACTGGTGGACGGCATGCCCCGGGATGAGGGATACCGGCTGAACGAGGGTGACGTTGTTAAGATACTGAGCTTCATCGGAGGGGGCTGATAACGCTTCGAAAGGACAAAAAAGATATTTCCTTTCCACATCATGAGAGAGGAGTACTATAGGAGCTGCAGCCGAAATCCGAGGTCTTCGCACTTCTCCCGCTATATCCTACCGCAGCCGATGCTCTTTGCGAACACCTGTTCCCTAGTCCCTGGTGACCCTGTTGCAACGGCTTGCACTGCTTATATTTCCCTCTGAAGCTATAGTACATCTTGGGCCGATAGGACCCGCGGGAATTGGCGTTATTGGCAGTGCTGTATTATAGTATGAAGCCGCTTCTCGATCTGCTGTGTCAGGGCCGAAACCTCCTCTTTTTTTGAAGCGGCGGTTATGGAGTCTACCCCGTACGTCTCGGGCACCACGTCCTTTTCACCGCAGGTGGTGCAGACTATCACTTTACTGTAGTCATCGATCCGATTGAAGAACCTCTCGACATTCTTGTTGATACTCCCAATCTTTACCGCGTGGATGATGACGATCGCGTCCCACTCCTCCTGATTGACCCGCCCGAGTGTATTGAGTTTTTGTACGGTAAAAGAAATGCCGCTTTCCTGCATTTCATCCTGGAGCTTTTCCACAACAGCGTCTTTGAATTCCGAGCCCTGGTTCGCGATGAGCACGCGGGCCTCTCCGGCATATAGGGTAAGGCCTGTGGTACACAGCAGGAGTATAAAAACGATCATGATAGTCTTTCGAATGATTCCGTGATTCATATGAATCTTCTCCGGTAGAAGTTCCGAGCAGTGCAGGATACGTATAGAGACGGCAGGCCCATGCCGCAGCAGCGACCCTATACTATACTACTACACGCCCGGGAGGTGCAATCAAAAAATTTATGTTACCTGCTCGGTCCTTTCAAAGATCGTATAAGGTCTCGGATATGTATTCATATAACGGTGAGGTACTCGTCTTTATTTTTCTTCACAAGGACCGGCGGTTCGTACCCTTCGTCACGGTACCCGACCGCGAGGATCATGAAGGGTCTCTCGTTTTCCGGACGATCCAACAGCTTTTTCAGAAAGTGCATCGGTGCAGGGGTGTATGGGAGCGTCGACAATCCCAGCCGGTGAAGGGCCGAGATCAGAAACCCCGTGGCTATACCGACAGATTCGGACGCGTAGTAGTTCGGCGACTTTGTCCCGTCTTCATCGATACTGTAAGGATGTACGAAGATACAGACGAGGTAGGGGGCCTGTTCTAGAAACGGCTTCCCGGGGCCGGTGCCGATCGGTTTCAGCCTGTCTCTCCAGTTTCTCGTGGATTTTTTCCTGTAAAAACCCTCTTCTATCTCTTCTGCCATTGTACGTATCTGTTTTTTCACCGCAGGGTCCCGTACGACCACGAAGTGCCAGGGCTGAAGGTTTGCCCCGCTCGGAGCGGATGCCGCGACTGATATACAGTGGAGGACGACCTCCTCCGGTACGGGACGTTTGCTGAAGAGGCGTACCGATCTCCTTTTTTTCATATCGTAAAGAAGCCGTTTTTGAACGGGCGACGAGGGATTTACTGTCCGTATTCTGTCCGTTACCGTGAGGGTCCATCGAACTTCCTCCCATTTACTGTTTGTTGCCGAGGTCTACATTCGTGCGAGGGGTCCGGAAGAAAAACCTCTATATCAGGACTCCGGACATTTTCAGAAGAATCCGTAGTGCGGCAAATATTGCGAGACCCCAGAAACCCGTAAGAATCCATTCCGACTTCACCCTGTGAAGAAATCTGGGAACGATTCCCGCTGAGATAACGGTTCCGGCCGCCAGGGCCGCCACCCATTCCCATCGTACTGACCCGAACCGAAGGGCAATAGCAAAAGGATTTGCTACGAGTATGGTGAATGTAGAGGTTGCAGTCGCGACCGCCGCCGGTACACCCATGACCATTGTCAGGACCGGGACGTATATAACGCCTCCGCCGAGTCCAAGCAAGGCACCGATAAAACCTCCAATAAACGCAATGAATATTCCGGGAAAAAGACGAACCCTGTACTCGAAAATCTGGCCCCGTTTGTCCTCAAGTCTTACGTGGCGGTCCCACCGCCGAGAATTTGCGGCCGTGCCTTCGGCGGATGGATCAGTTCGGTCCGGGCCGGCCGTGTTCCCCCGTTTAAACGCAAGTATCGACACGAGCTTGTACAGGGCTATCGCGATCATGAAGACTGCGAACGTGTACTGGAACGGGTCAACCGAAAAATCCTTTGCCCCCATCCACCTGGAGAACAGGGCCCCGGCCACCGATCCGGGGATCGCAAAGAGCATGAACGAGGCCGCCGTTCGGTAATCGATCCTCCTCTCTCGTAGGTACGCTATGGTGCCACTGAGAGAGGTAAAAAGAATCACACCGAGAGATGTTGCAGTAGCGGTATCTCCGGAAAAGCCGTTCTTCTGCCCGAAGATGAGCAGAAGCACAGGTACGGTCAAGAGGCCACCTCCGATTCCGAACGTAGGCGACACGGCCCCTATGATTATCCCCAGTCCGAAAAGGGCCAGTATACTGCTGAACTCGGGCATGGCTGTATCTCCCGGTGAGAAAAACGGGCTTTCGGTTCGAGAGGTAATAAAAAGAAATACTTTTATCTGTTTCGAACCGGGTGCTGTATGGCGCGTGTGAGATCCCCGTGCATAAGTTTCTCTGCAACCTATTTCTCATATAGAAATGGGCGTTTTAGCGCTTTTCTCGCCGTACACTCATAAAAAATACTATCAGATCATAGATTGCCAACTTGCGAGAAAACCGCACAACCGGCTTACTCCCAAAGCACGAAGGGCGGATACTCGTCTGTCATCAGCCCGATGTACGCACAAACCCTCAGGGACCATCGAACGATACCGGTGTTGAGCTTGAATATGTCCTTGTTGTACTTTTTCGTGAAAAGAAGCACTATTGCAATGATAATCGCAAGGATCAATATCAGACTGATGATGGGAACGCTCTTTTCATCTGCAGCCTGCCATGTGCCCCATCCCATCAGCGGTGTCAGTACGAGATAGTGGGGAATCGCGAGCAGCCATTTTACGAACGGCAGCCCACGCGAGAGTTTTTCGGGATATTCTATCTCGAGGTCTGCGGGAAACTCTTCCGACGGCTTGAGGCTGAAAGGCGGATACTGGTCTGTTCCGAGGATCCAGTATCCGTAGAAACCGACACGCCAGGTCCAGCGGAGCACTCCAGCATTGAAATTGAAGAGTTTTTTCGGAAACTTTGCAGTAAAGAGGATAGCCCAGAACGCGATGAAGGCCACTACCACATATGCTACCCAGAGAAACGCGAGAACAATGGCGTGGGGAATGAGCAGAAGCCATTTTACCAGCCACAGGGCCCTGGAAGGCGGTTTGCTGAGATCGGCCTTGATGTTTACCGGGTACACGGTTTTTTTTGCAGACATTGAAACACTCCTTTTATAATGAGTTTAAAGGCCCGTACTAACTGAAAACAGGTGCAAAGGTGACGACCTCTATCCTGATCGTCACAGGATCACTACTGGCTCTGCTGTTAGTTATTGGCCCATTAATCACATGCCTCATATTCGTTTCCGGATACCTTCTGGGTCAGATGCACGAATCGTTCAAAGAGAAGCCTGTCAGTATCTGAAAAAGACCTTGTAGGTTTTCAAAAAACATGAACCCTTTGGGGCCTGTTGTCAATAAAGAAAATACCATTTTATATCCTCTTACAAAACCATTTCGGAAGAACCGCTGAAGATTTGCACAGGGTGCGTCGTTTTTGAAAAACAGCTCTATCCGTACAGTTTCGCGCCGAAACATTTGGATTAGCCTTATAAAATATCAAGATGGCTCTCATCAATAACAGATAAGGAGCCGTACTCTACCAGATCTGCATCGAATCAAGAAAAAGCTTTTTCAGGTCCTCTGGCGTAAACGGACAGGGGCACAGCCCCGTGACCCTGCGCTGCGGAAGAGTCCCCTCCACGAGCTTGTCCAGGTCAGCCTCGGAATATCCCACCGCAGCGAGCCCGTTTGGTATCCCCGCACGCTTCATGAGATCTATCACGGCGTCGGCAAGAATATCGCCCGCCGCCTCTGCGGCGCCTGTTACGTCGATTCCCATGAGGGCCGAGGCCTCGAGGTGCCGCTGCGGGCGCGCGGGCCCGGTGAAACGGAACGCTGCCGGAGCATTTAGAACCACAGCCATGCCGTGGGGGACTATCGGGTTTCCAGGCGGATATCCTTCCGGAACATACTCCCGGACCATCCCTGAAACCGGGTAGGACATCCCGTGGGGGAGGTGAAGCCCCGCGTTTCCGAAACCGATCCCGGCGAAGGTGGCGGCCATGATCATACTGCTTCTGGCCGCATCGTCCTCAGGTTTCTCAACGGCACGTATGATGTTTCTACTCACAATCCTGATGGCCTCACGTGCCCATACGTCACTGATCGGGTTCGAACCCTGGTAGGCGGGCCTTAAGCCGGGACTGGCCGGGGCCTCCCTGCGGTTGTACGGAAGGTTCGTGAACGACTCGAGGGCGTGTACGAGTACGTCGAATCCGGTACTCGCAGCGACCATGGGAGGCATCGTCTTCGTGTTGTTTGGATCGACGATACCGAGGGTGGGCCTGATGAAACGGTGAGCGATTCCAGTTTTTGCATGGAGCTTTTTGAAGTCGAAGATGATGACTCCGGTTGTTTCGCTTCCGGTTCCGGCCGTTGTCGGTATCCCGATCATCGGTTTTAACGGACCGGGAACGGGCCTTCCCTCTCCTATCGGGGCGTTGACGTAGGTGAGAAAATCAGCCGGATGGCTCATATAAAGGTTTGCAGCTTTTGCGGTGTCCATGCTGGAGCCGCCGCCGACACCTATGAAACCGTCGAACTTGCCGTCCCTAGCGAACAGTATCGCATCCTTGAGCGAGGTGTCTGTCGGTTCGATACAGGCCCCGTCGTAGAGAACCGCATCTATTTTTTCCTTTTTGAGGGCCCCGAGCGTCACTTTTACCGGTTGTTCTTCTGCGAGCCTTTTATCAGTAACGACCATTGCCCGTGTCGCACCGAGCTCCTTCATGTCGTAACCGACCTCCCGTGTCGCACCGAATCCGTACTTTATGTGTGAGGCGCTCATGGTGAGCACGGTCTCATGTTTCATGATTTGCTCCTTCGATAGATGCGTCTGTTAATTATTCTATACGGAATGCCCTATTATTTCAAGAAGATTGGTTTTCATATCGCCCCAATGAAGCCTGAAATCACACCTCGCTTTTCCCTTGCATTCGGTACAGGAAGATTGTATCGTAATTGTGAAGAAAGGTCTGAAGATACCTAGCCGGAGGAGGGAGCTTTACAATGAAAAAGGTCCCGTTTAATGCGGACGTGTTGGGAACGGTCGCGGGAGTGATAACGTTCATCATGGTTGTAGTTGCGCTGTTCTACCTGCTCGCATGGGGGCCGTTTGACAGACGGCATGGGTTCAGAAACGAATTCAGGGACAGGGGCCTTCAAGAAAGGAACCTTTCAGAAAGGCTGGAGGAACGGCGTTTTCCGGGCCCCTGGAGGCAGATGAAGAGGATTTGGAGAGGACGCTACCCCGGCATGTTCGATGAGCAGTTATGGGAGGACCTGCGGAATGATTGGGAGGACAGGGGCAGGGAGCTCGACCGGGACTTCTGGGAGTGGATGGAGCGTAAGTTCGAGGAGTACCTGGAAGATGAGAAACAAACAGAGCGGATCTAACGAGCCGCTTTACCGGAAATATTTAAAAAAGGAGAGGGAGTATGAAGATATGTATCGCCTATGAATCGAAGTACGGCAACGGAAAAGCGTGTATGGAGTATCTCGCGGACATACTTTCCAAGGAGGGGCACGAGATCGATCTTTTCTCGGTCCGGGACAGGGGTCCCGCATCGGTTCCGGAGGCGGACCTCTATATCTTCAGCGCGCCTACCCAGATTGGGAATGTCGCAGGGAAGATGAAAAAATTTCTGAAGAAGGCGGTAATTCCCAAAGAAGGTGCAAAGTACGCGCTTATAACCACCTGCATTGACCCTGCGAAAACGAAGAGCCTCGGGACAATGGGGAGTATGCTCGAGTCCAAAGGAGTCGCGAGGGCTGCAGGCGGTCTCATTATAAAGGTCAAGGGTATGAAGGGGCCGTGTGAGGAGGGCCACCAAAAACAGCTCGAGGAGTTTGCGAAGCGGATAGCCGGGTCCAAGTCGTGACTCTCTCATCCTATTTCAAGCGTTATTTCCCGTGAAAGAGGTTTACTTAAAAAGTTGAATAGCAGCGGGGCCTACCGGAAAATCCGTTGGTATTTAAATTAGAGTCTACGGTGAGAAATCCGCCAAAATCCCCGTTACTCATTAAATGCAGTGATTTGTGAGAAATAGGGGCCCCAGGCCCGGGCTCGCGTGTTCAACGATATGTCTCCGTCCAGTTTCTCTACTATAAAGGGCTCAACGATCTGCATTTCGATATACCTTTTCTGCACAGCTTCCGGCAGGTATATGAAGTCTCGGATCTTTCCCCTGCATCCAGTCTCTCCGCAGCTGCAGTCCATCTCCCACAAGCCTTCGTCCATGGTGGTCGAATAATCGAAAGTAACCTCTTCGTCCTTTCCAATATCCCGGATCGCGTGGAGGAATACGCCTCTTTTTCTGTATTTGAGACCGGAGTTCGGATTGCATGAGTGATTGATATAGTCGTCCACAAATCCAGAAGGTCCCATGTATGTATTGCCGTCGATCTGAAGATAGTGGTTGTTGCCGGGGTCGTGACTGTCGATATATTTCGCTCTCGAGCAGCTTTTTCCTTTGAACTGTACTATGACATCTCCCTTCCGGAAGCTTTTCGCAGCAAAAACCGAACACCCTTTGCATGTTTCTTTGATATAAAGATCACCATTCATTTTTGCGCCATCCGATTCGGTGGTAACTTCAGAATAGGGTGAAATTGCACAGTTTATCGAAAAACTCCAGCCATTGAAGAACAGACCGGTTTTCCTGTACTGTGATTTACCCGGATTTTATGACAAAAAGCGGGTCGAGCTCTCTCCCGCTTCCTGATATAGTCCGGGACCGGTCATTCTTATGGTTCAAACACTCCAGCCAGTCCTGTTGCAGCCGTATACACGCTCCCGACACCGGAAATGTAGTTCGCCACATGCACAGCTTCCAGGACTTCCTCCTTTTCAGCACCGTGCTTCAGCGCCTGGAACGCCAGGGCTTTCACTCCATTCACTGCGCCGTGGGCTGCATCGAGCGCGAGGGCAATGAGGTATTTTGTTTTCGCATCTAACGCTCCCTCTTTGAACGTGAAACTGTTGTCTCGAGATACCGTGTCGAAAAGAGCGGGGTCGAGACTCTTGATGATATCCAGGGGGTTTTGGTCCATACAGGCCTCCTTATATGGTGATGAGAGTATGTTGTACATCTCGAAGTACATACAGTCTGAGATCAGGTTGATGTACGATCGGTACGTGTTTCATAGCTTGAAATGTAACATTGAAAGGATGATGACAGGAAATATTTTTCAGAAACCTGTGGAGGTTTAAATTCTTTTTAGTACCTTAATACTGATTTTCTTGCTTTTTTGGCAAGAAAATATTTTAATCAAGAATGTGGCTTGTCCACATTAGGCTTCTACTTCTTATCATTTTGATTTGGGTCGTGGCGACTGGAGTCGTGGCGACTGGGGTCGTGGCGATTAGAATCGTGGCGATTAGAATCGCCTTGGTCGAGCCTGAATGAATACCAGTCGATTCTCCTCGTTATATACATGACGAATCCCAGCACGAGAAACACGATGCCTGATCCAAGAAGGAGTGCATAGTCTTCGAGCTGCAGCAGGATAAAGAGGCAGACGTAGAGCAGCACGAGAAGAACGGCGAAGAAAACAGAGAGGCGCTTTTTATTCAGTATGCTCGCAGAGTAGGCGCTGATGATCCCTATGGTAACGGCTGAAGCCAGGGTATAGGAGAAGATAAAGTCCATATGCTCCGAAAGTGAGAGCAAAAGCAGGTAGAAAACACTCATCGCAAGGCCGACGAGAAGGTACTGGAAAGGATGAATACTCAGCTTGCTGATGATTTCGAGGAGGAAGAACGCGACAAATGTGAGTATTATGAACAGGATAGCGTACTTCACAGATCGCATTGTCTTGTGGTAGTGATCTACCGATAAAAAGAGATTTGTACCGTATGCTGAGCTGCTCAATGCACTTCCGATCCCTGCAAAGTTAGAAGCCGAGCTCTTCCACGCCTGGCCGAAGCTGCGGCTCAGGTAGGATATTTCCCATGATCCTGTGAAGCCCTCGCCGTCTATCTCGTGCTCGGTCGGGAGATAGGCGCCTATAAAGCTCGGGTCCGGCCAGTCCGAGGTCATTTCAGTCCTGTTGCTTTTTCCGACGGGGATGAAGTACAGCTCTTCGGACCCGTTGAGATTGAGCTCGATCTTAAAACTGTTCCGACCAGCAAGGGTGTTTCTGGGGTCAGGGAGCTTTGCGTGTATGCCGGAAATAAATATCTCTTGATCGACAATACCGGGCTCGAAGCCTCGGTCCGATCCGTTCCAGAACAAACCCACCCCCTCTCGTATGCCCCGCATGTCAGAAATAGCGAGCGAGATGTACGTCTCGTCCCACAGTATGTCGGCGACGGGAAGGTTCATCTCCTCGAGATCGATCGGTGAAAATTTTCCCTGCATCCGGATCTGTGCCCGGTACACGACCACATCGTATATGCCTCGGGATCGTATCTCCGGGTCGATCCTCGCCTCGATGTCGAGGTCTTCCGGCAGAAACTGAGCGTACGCCCGGCCTGAACGCTGAACCTTGTTCTCGTCGATCCAGTATACGGTGTAGGGTACGGTTATGAACGGGCCGGCGACGGTCTGCACTGCTCCCCACTTCTCACCCACTTCAATAGCTGCAACATCACGACGCCCCTGGCGCTCGGTTATTAGAGAACGAATCAGAAAGAGCGGAATAAGAAGAATAACAGCGACAACCCCCACGAATATGACCTTTAGGAATACGGAATCTCTTAAATTCGTTCTCATCTCCTGCCGTCCTCCTCCTTTTGATTCGAAGTGAAAAACGGTGTTACTGCCGCAGATCGATTATTTCTTACTCATCAGTATAACACATAACGGGTAGATGAAAGGAAGAAGTTGGGCTTAAACATAAAATTCCATGTTTTAAAATAACGGATCGGCCCGGTCCCCATTTCTCACAAATCACAATAAATACCGGAAAAGGGGAGTTGGAATGGGTAGGGAATATGAGGTGAAGAGCAGGCCGGGTGCTGCTTTACCGAAGCTTCACCCCATAATGACGGGCAACAGCGTCCCTACTTTGCTGTTGTCAATAAGGCGAAAACATCCCTCATAGCTTTCCCGTGAGGTCTCTATGGTGTCCGAATCGATAGTTAACATTCACCATGGTCCGGGATTGAGGTAAACCGGAGGTGCGGTGGATCGTTTTAGTGGTAGTGGCCCCTATAAACATTTTGTTTATATTTAGCTCATTTGGATGAAATTGTGAGAAGTACACTTTGTGGCGGGAGAGTGCTTCGATTTGTCAATTTTTCAGGCTGTGCCGCCTCTATGCTCTTAAGCTCTGCGGAACACAATAACGGTCCTGACCGGATATCGTTTAGTATTTTCTCTCACGGACAATTATGTGAGTTGGAAGGGCCCTGGCGGCCTTTTTGCGCTAAGGTATTTCTATTTCGATACGTCCCCTGGTAACGGATAGGAGCTCTTTCTTCAGTGATTCGGTGAGATTCCCGTCGACGGCAATACTGAGCCGTACCATGTCTTCAAACCTCCGGTCCTCATCTCTGGTGCCGAAATCCTGAAGGGTTTTGCGCACGATCTCAAACTGCTCATAACCGAATTCGAGCTGCATCTTTACGTCTATTGTGGCCTTTTTTGAAGGCAGGTTTTCGAGGACATTGTTTACGCTCTCTGTATACGCCTTCACGAGCCCTCCCTTTCCCAGCTCGATGCCTCCGAAGTACCGGACGATCGTGACGAGCACATTGGTGAGCCCGCTGTGACGGAGCACGTTCAATGCCGGCTTTCCTGCGGTCCCCTTCGGCTCCCCGTCG
>DATKZJ010000240.1:0-10326 GCA_035527995.1 Spirochaetota bacterium
GAGCCATTTTGCCAGTCTCAGCGCCCCTGCTGCAAATACAAACCTCGAGTTACTCTTATGTATAATCTCTATCTTCTGGTTCTCCCGCCCGAAGATCACCTTGTGTACCCCCACCGTACCTCCGGAACGTATAGATATGACCTCGCCCTTTTCAAGTCTGTCCCTGATACGGAGTGCGGTACCGGAGACATCCTTCTTCTGCCTGAAGTGCTCCTCGATGATGTGCACATCCGCGTCTTCCCAGACCTCGCTTATCATCATTGCCGCCCTGATGAGGAGGTTGATACCTGAAGATATATTGGGCGCCCAGATGATTGAGAACTTCTTACTGTACACCTTAAGTATATCTATCTCATCATCATTGAACCCAGTCGTTGCTATAACGATTCCCTTTTTGAAGCCTACCTCCGCAAGCACTGCGAGATTTGCTATGGTCGCATCCTTTGTGGTAAAATCGATCAGCACTTCGGGCCTGTGCTGCTCTATTGCATTTCTGAGCTCGAAGTGTGTGTAGATATTTATAGGTGTTTTTTTTACTGGAGAGTTCTTGATGACAAACTTGAGCGCAACATTCTTTTGTTTCTCCAAATACTCAGCCACTATTTTGCCTGTCCTGCCATATCCCAGGAGTCCTACCTTCAGCATGAAACAATCACATCCTTTCCCGTTGTCTTTGAAGAATATAATCCCGTATATTTTAATAGTACAGGATCGATTACGGTCCCATACGGGCATCATTATGTGCGCAGTCGGCATAATTTTTATTATTTCTGAGAATTGTAAACAATTTCGGCACGAATTTAATATGGTCCCAGGGACCTTCAACCCCCATTTCTCACACAGGAATGGGGAGTTTGTGGTTTTCTCTACGATAAACTTTATTTTTACATGTCATTATCACATACTACCGGGTCATCATTCAACTCCGATGCTATGCGGCTGTTGAGAAAACCACACTGGTGCTTTTTTCACCATAAACTTTATTTTTTACAGCTGATAAGTCATCATTTAAATCCCTTGCTATGCAATTGTTTAGAAAACCGCATTAATCCTTTCAAAGTTCTTGTAATTGATGAAAATACCGTTCGATGGCACCTTAAAAAACCACATCCCTCTTTTCTGCAATAGAGTACTACAGCTGTAAAAACTAAAAGCCACTGTCTACTCAAGAGTCATGACCACCTATCTCTATAATTTCGTGCCAAAACGTCTACAATAGCCTTATATTTTACTGGGAACGCAGAACAGAACAAATAATTCCCGATATACATGCCGCAATCAGTTTATTGGGGGGGCCATGACAGGGTATTGTCACATTTATACAGGCGATGGAAAGGGTAAAACGACCGCAGCATTGGGGCTCGCACTCCGGGCAGCAGGGGCGGGCATCAGGGTTTACATTGCCCAGTTCCTCAAAGGTATGGAGTCATGCGAACTTCATGCCCTCGAGAGGTTCTCAGACCTTATAACTGTTGAGCGGTTCGGAAGAGAATGCTTCATAGTGGGCACTCCGCAGGAGGAGGACTTTACTCTCGCAAAACACGGGATCGAGAGGGTTAAGGAGGTTCTCCGAAAGGGAAAGTACGGCATGTTGATACTCGACGAGGTAAACCTTGCGGTGCACCTGGGCCTCATTGATGTCGGAGATATTACCGAGATCATCGGCAAGAAACCTCAGGCGGTCGAGATAATCCTCACTGGACGTCATGCGCATGAAAATCTTATCGAAAAGGCTGATCTTGTAACGGAAATGGTCGAGGTAAAGCACTACTATGAAAAAGGGGTGAAGGCGAGAAAGGGAATCGAGCGATAGCGTAAAGGGCGTGCACTCGGTCACCGCGAAATACTTTTATAACCCCGTTACATTCTTTACAGCACTCTGTCGTCTATACCGGTAACCCCGCCGAAAAGAATCTTTTCTCGCTTGTTTTAGAGTAAAGCAAGAGGGGCACCGAACAATGCTGCCATCGGTGCCCCCCTGTTTTTCTCATAATATGCGGAATGAAGGGTCTACTCCGTTAATCTTCCCACTTTCCGCCTCTTCCGAGCTTCGCGAAGAAGAATGAAAAGGCACCGATGAATATTGCCCAGAAGACTATGATTGTCGCTATTGCACCTGGATTCATTTTATCTCCCCCCTTACCGTTTCGCTTCTTTTGTCTTGAATGCCTGGAACAGGAAGCTCAGGCCAAATGTAACGACGAGTGTGATCCAAACGAACGCTGCCGCCCACTTCGGATAACCGCCATACTTGAAAGGAAGGTCTTTTGCGAATCCGCCGTAGATAACGACAAACAGACCGCCGACAGGCACCACGATCTTCAGCATCCAGTCGAGCCATGCTCCAATCTTGAAATCCGATGTTTCGTTGATATGCTCGCGCAGCTTCTTCGCCGGGAACACCCAGCCCACAATAAACGAAGCTATTACACCGGTGAGGAGCAGCCCGTAGAAGCTTACCGCCCTGTCTATGATGTCGAGCCAGTACAACCCTCCCCGGCAGGTGAACAGTATTCCAACAAGGAACGCCAGAATACAGATGAGCAGTGTCGCCCGTTTCGGCTTCATGCCGAACTTGTCGTAGACCGGTGCGACAACACCGCCGTGCGCGAGGAAGAATGCCGAATCGATGCCGAGGAAGAAGAGGCACAGGAAGAACAGCACACCGACGATCGGCGCACCAACCGGCATCATCGATATCGCAACAGGGTATCCGACAAATGCAAGTCCGAGACCTGAAGCGCTCACCTCTTGGACCGGAATGTTCAGGGCGCCCATGATGAATCCGACCGTGCTGAATACCGCGAAACCTGCGAAGAAGCTCGTTGCGCAGTTGGAGAACGATGTGATGAATGCATTGTTCGTAATATCCGCTTTCTTAGCAACGAAGCTTCCGTAGGCGAACATTCCCGCCATACCGACTGATAGGGTGAAGGCTATCTGGCTCCCTGCTGCAAACCACACCTCACCCTTAGCCAGCATCGAGAAGTCCGGAGTGAGGTAATAGTTCAGTCCCTTCACAGCACCCGGAAGTGTAAGGCCTCTCACGAGGAGCACAAGAAGGAGAACCCAGGGTATGATGACGGTCCATACCGCTACCTTGCCGATCTGCCCTGCTCCCTTGTACATGATGATGTACATGACGATCCAGATAACTGCAAGCGCGATTACGATTGGAATAACAGGAGCTCCTAGCATTCCCGGACCGTCTGAGAGCTTCAGCACAGTCCCGAAGAAATAGCTTCCTGCTCCTGAGGCCCCGGCTTCACCCATTCCCCATGCTACCGTTACAGAGCTGACCGCGTAGCGAAGCGACCACGCCATGATGACGGTGTAGTAGCAAACGATGAGGAACGCAACGAATACCGGCCACCAGCCGACCCACTCCAGTTTCTTTCTGATGCCTGCAAAGACACCGGGCGCGCCTTTCTGGAAGTAGCGGCCCATACCGAACTCCATGATAAGCCACGGAACACCCATAATAAGGAGACAGACCATCCACGCTACGAGGAAAGCGCCACCGCCGTAGCTGTAGCTCATGTAGGGAAATCTCCATACGTTCCCGAGGCCGATAGCAGAGCCGATCGCAGCAAAGACAAAATGAAATCTGCTCGACCATCTTTCTCTTCCAACTTCTGCCATAGTATAACCTCCTCTTTTCATGTTAGGAAACCATCGACAGAATATACTGACCCTCAGACCGCCGATATCCTGCAACGGTCCCTATAAGAGTATGTTAAGAAGATAGAAAATATAAAGGCCTAATAGGCCTCAAAACCTGAAGAGCTTTCAAAGCTTATAAGGCTTTTAAGTCCGCAAGATCTTGAAAGCCTGCAGGCTTTTACACGAGACAAAGAACGTGCCTGTACAAAAGCACAAAATGAAAGGTTCCAAATAATAATTAAACATAATCGCATACTTTTTGTCATTTATATCACCTGTATTAATATTTGTCAATATTTAAATTATTTATTATTCATTCCGATTTTTCATGATATCATACCTTTCTTTCTCCGTCTCGGGGACTGTACCTGCAATTTTAAGAGCGATCGCCGCTGCGTTAATAGGATTAAACAGACTTTATGCATTCTACTGAATTATTCTTCGGTGAGTTGACGTAGCGTGAAACTTCATGGAACATGATGTCCGCACCTCGATACGGCACGAGGAGCTCTTCAGCGTCATCCGCCGCCGACAGCCAAAGCTCCCGCTTGTCTTCGGGTACTATTACGGGCATCCTGTCATGCAACTCTTTGAGATAATCAGCCGCCTCAGTTGTAACGATGGTAAAGGTGAAAAGCTGTTTTCCGTCATTCGCCGTCTCTTGCGGCATATCTTTTGGGACCCACCTCTCCCAGAGACCGGCGAGACCGAAAGGTCTTCCGGAGCTGCTGTAGATGTAGAACGGAACTTTGTACTTATCTTTCTTCTGCCATTCATAGAAACCGTCTGCCGGTACTATGCAGCGCCGCTTTTTGAATGCATCCCTGAAGCTCGGCTTCCCTCTCACCGTCTCTCCTCTTGCATTGATCATCCTGGACCCGATCTTCGGATCACCAGCCCATGACGGAACGAGGCCCCAGGTGAACTGTACGTATCTGTTTCTTCCATCATTAATGACAACCCCGGCCTTCTGGCCGGGAGCCACGTTATAGCTCACCATAATGTGATCGGAAAACTCTTGTATGAAAAACTCCTCCTGGAGCGCCTTGCGCTCGGACTTCTGAGTGAATCTCCCGCACATCGTTTTTTCACCTCCTCATGTATTAACTATATTCTACCATATACAAGCCCATACGGTAAACTGTTTCGGTCCCGGTTTTTCAGTCTCTCGTTAGTGTTTTCGATTTTTCCTTCTTCTCCGATGCAGTGAAAATCAGTTGCTGACTTTATGTATGACCATGAATATACATGCCGCCTCGAACGGTATGGACAACCCCGATGAAGGTCATTGCAGTTGAAGCGAAGCTTCAACTTGAGCCGCAGGCGACAAAGCGACCACTCTTAAAAAAGGTCCGTAAAGATTACTTCCTCGATTAACCATAGGCGGCCGTCGCCTACGGCCCCATCCTCATAACGACACGGTATGATTGATATATCCATTTTTATTACACCAAATTTGAGCATGAACCCGGGTTTTAAACAGTACGGCGTTACACGCAAAGCGATTAAAAACGGCCGAAAGCACACCATTTAAAACTTAAAAAATTGAACGCCGCACTGTCTGTTTTTGATGAATGTTTTGTTCTCTCGAACCAGAGTGCCCAGTGATGGATCAGGACGAAAGGCATTCAACCCCCTGCACATTGAGGCTTATCACACCGAACTCCTCCTCGGCCCTGCCGGATAGTACGTACGGGTGCTGGGAGAGGAGAAGGTGCGCGAACCTCCTGTACTGCTCCGGAAAGAAAACCGTCTCGTAGATCGCGGTCTCGTCCTCGAAGCTTATGAACTGCATGAGCCGTTCATCTCTCGTGAGGACCGTCTTCGCCGTGATCATGATCCCCGCTACCCTGACTGACCTCCCCACCCACGCCGGAAGCTCCTTTGCACGAACCACCTCTTTTTCTTTCATCCTCCCGGAGTAGTATCTCATGGGATGGGTCGATACTATAAATCCGAAGACGGAGATCTCGTTCTTGATCTTCTGCCTGCCGGATATGTCCCTCATCGGAGGAGGGGTGATGCATTCGTCGACCGGCGCGTGTTCATAGAGGGGCTCTTCGGTGAACCCCCTCCTGCTGCAGATGTAGGCGCGGGCCTTGTAGAGGAGCTGAGGAAAGTTATACCGCTCCACGTTCCTGAAGCAGCCCGCCTTGATGAAAAGAACCGTTTCTGAGAGATTCGGAGAAACCCTCTTCATGAAGTCGAGAAGACCTGTGAACGGCCCCCTTGCCTCCCTCTCTCTCAAAAGCCTTTTCACTACCCCTTCAGGGAGGTTCTTTATCTGCATGAACCCGACGTACACGGTATCCTTCCGGCCGAAGTACTCCCGCCTGCTCCTGTTGATATCCGGCAGCTCCACCGTCATACCCATCCTCCGGGCCTCGGATATATATGCGAGAGGGGAGTAGTATCCCCCCCCGTTCTTCAGCACGGCCCCCATGAACTCCGCCGGATAGTGGGCCTTCAGATAGCACGCCTTGAACGAAAGCAGCGCGTACGACGCAGAGTGCGGCTTGCAGAAGCTGTACCCCGAAAAGGACTCGATCATATTCCAGATTTCGTCCGCAACCTCCTTTTTCAGGCCCCGCTCGCCGAGGCTGCGGTAGAACTGTTCTTTCAGCTCGAGCTTTCTCTCCTTTCTGTTTTTCTTTGAGATCACACTGCGCAGCTCGCTCGCATCGGCGAGTGAAAAACCCGCTACCCTCATGGCGATCTTTGTGATATCCTCCTGGTAGCACATGATCCCGTATGTCTCCCCCAGGACATCGTTCATCTCGGGCAGGATCGGCACAAACGGTTTTCCATGCAGCCTCTCTATGTACTCGCGTATGTACGGGTTTGCAGCAGGACGGATAATCGATGAATGTATCACGAGGTGCTCGTAATCGCCCCTCTGTGTCTTCTTCTGCAGCTGCCTCATCGCCGGAGACTCGACGTAGAAAACGCCGATGGTATCTCCCCTCCGCAGCATATCGATCGTCGCCGGATCGTCAATCGGGTTGAGATCGGCATACTGTATCCTTCTTCCGTAGTGTCTCTCCACAAGCTCGAGGGTATCGCGCACAACCGCGAGGCTCCTGTTTCCCAGTATATCGATCTTGACGAAGCCGAAATCCTCTGCCTGGTCCTTCTCGAGCTGGATTACGGGAACACCCTTGGGGGCCCTTTCAACAGGTATGTAGTAGCATATAGGCTTCGGCGTGATAACGACCCCCCCGCAGTGAACTGAAAGGTATCGAGGCATGCTGTATATCCGCACCGCATCCCGGTATATTTTTCTCATGAGGGGAGTATCGTACGGGTTTTTCATGTAGTTTTCGTAATCGTCCTTCTTTCTGTCGTAGTAATACCCGATGCCCTTCGTCACCCTGCCTATCTCCCGTTCGGGAACTCCGTATACCTTTGCAACCTCGCGTACAGAGGAGCGTGCGGAGAAGGTTATGTGGTTGGACACCATCGCGCTTCTTTTTTCCGAGTACCGCCTGAAGATGTATTCGAGGACCCTGTCACGCGTGTCCCATGGAAAATCGACATCGATGTCGGGAGGATCGCTCCTCGACTCGTTCATAAACCGCTCGAAGAAGAGGTTGTGCCGCATCGGGTCCACGTGCGTAATGAAGAGGAGATAGGAGACGAGAGAGGCCGCAGCCGATCCGCGGCCGCAGGTAAAGGGAGACCGCTTTACCAGATCGTGTACCACGAGAAAGTAGTCCGCGAAGCCCTTCTTCCGGATGATCTCGAGCTCCCTCCCGAGCCTCTGAAGAAGCTCATCGGTTACCCTCAAGGACCTCTGCTTCAGGTTCCTGAAGCAGAGGTCCTTGAGGCGCTTGAAGCTGTCCTCGCCGAATACAGGCAGGATGGGATCCCCGATCGAAAACTCGAACGTGCACTCCTCTGCTATACGCTTCGTGTTTCCTATCGCGTCCTCCATAAAGGAGTAGCGGCGTACAATCTCCTCCGTTTCTATCGGGAAGGCACGGCTACTCTGCACCTCCTGCACAAGGAGGGAGTCGAGCTTTTTATTGTGGTGGATCGCGCGGAGGAGCCGGTGAAGCCGGTAATCCTCCTCCCTCAGAAAGTAGACAGGGTAGATGAGCACAGGGTCTACCCCGTTTTTCCTGGCGAACCGGTAGTCCGTGCCGTAGTCTTGTTTCAGGACGTTTATCTCTGCAAAAACCCCCTCCTTTTTTTCCAGGAGGATCTCCCTGTCGTTTGTGATGACATGGTAGTCCCCGCCCTTCTCTTTCAGGATCCTCTGACGTACATCGGACAAACCGCCCTTCAGTACGCCCGTGACGTGTGAGCATATTTTCGCATAACCCCGCATGTTCCGCGCGATCAGGATGCCGTTGAACGAGCTGCCGTCGAGGCGTACTGCGACGACAGGCTTGAGCCCGTTTTTCCTGCAGGCCTGGATGAAGCGCACGATGCCGTAAAAGCCGTTGGTATCGCAGAGGGAGAGGTAACGGAATCCTTTCTCTCTCGCGAAAGACGCGAGCTCGCTCACGAAGATCGTTCCCTCGCAGAGAGAGTAGACCGAGTGGTTTTCCAGAAACACGAATTCTCTCATCCTCTACACACCGTACCGTATGGTTCCTTTGCCGAACCTCTCCGTAATGAGGTCGAAAGCACCGGCGAGCCTGCTCATCCTCGAGGCGTCTTTGAAGAGCGAAAGCTGAAGCGAGGGTGCTACGAAGTGTGAAAAGGAGAGTATGAGCTTCTTGACGCAGGTCCTTCGCTTCAGGGCCCTGTCGAGACAGGGCAGAAGCTCCCGGTACACTGCCCCTTCAAAAAAGGAGGGCGTGACAAGCCTCCCATTGCGGGTATACCGATAGTCGTCCTGGTAGACCACGTCAAGGCCGAATCGCGTGGGGAACACCCTCCCCTCCCGCAGCTCTCCGCAGAGATCGAGGACGAGGGTGAAAAACCACCTCCGCACGCCCCTGTCGTCGTTGCGCTCGGAGCTTATTGCAATCTCCTTTCTCAGCGTCTTCCGGCCCTCAGACCGGCCCGCCCCCCCCAGGAGGTGGCTCCTGGACTCCCCCCGCGAGCAGGCATACAGGCGCCCCCCTTCTCTCCCGAACATGACCAGGAGGTCCTCTTTCGAGAAGGCCAAAAGGTCCCCCATTCGCCGGATACTGTAGTTCGAGACGAGATCATCCACCGTATCCCCGGCAAGTTCGGACAAGGTCCCAGACAACGGCTCGGGTTCGTGCCCGGGCCCGGGCTCGTACCCCGCCAGAAGCCTTACGCTGAGAGGGGCGATAAACTCTCTCTCGGCGTGTATGGATATATCGTACACCACGCCTTCCGGGGCAACTGCGGACGCCAGGCGCCCGATGAGCAGGTTGCTTCCTATACCTGCATGCGCCGTAAACCCGAGATCCCTCTTCAGCCGGACGAGGATATTTCCACAGGTATCTATCTCCCTCCCGAATATCCTCCTCGTTCCTGTGAGGTCGAGATAGTACTCTCCCTCCTTGCGGGCCTCCACAGAGGGGGAGTACTCCTGAAGGAACCGTATTATCCTCTCGTGAGCATCCTCGAGAGAGCCGTAATCCACCGGAACGACCCTCGTTCCGGCGGCAAGAGGCTCGATATCCTTCAGGAAGGCCCCTCTTATCACTTTTGGAGCCGTGCTTTTGAGATCTTCATTCTCGAATGCTTTGGAGTAGTCGAGCACCACCCCCTTCGGTGAAAGAGCGGACACGATGACGAGCGGGGCCGCCGGTCGTTTTTCCTCGCATTCCGCGAGTATATGGGGCAGATTGATGAAAGCAATCCGCTTCGTATATCTAGGCAGCACCTTTCCCATGTTTTTTCTCCGCCCCCAGTCGCTAACCCCCATTTCTCACACAGGAATTGGGGGCGTTGTGGTTTTCTCAACGATAAACTTTATTTTTGCATGTCATTATCACATACTACCGGGTCATCATTCAACTCCGATGATATGCGGCTGTTGAGAAAACCACACTGGCGCTTTTTTCACCGTAAACATTATTTTTTACAGCTGCGGGGGTCATCATTGGCAATTGTTTAGAAAACCGCACTAAGGGACCAAAAAAAGCACCTCTTCTGACTCGGGTGCCAAAGGCAATCGTTTCGATCGTCACCTGTCTTACCGGACGTGCCCGAAGGCCGCCCGGCACGAAGGACATTTCGCGGCACTCTTTTACACGTGAGCCCGCAGCGGTCAATCGCTTGAGCACTCTTTTACCCAGCCGGTGAGAACCCTACATGTTGTACTTTCTGTAAAGCCCGATGAGGATTCCGTAGATCTTTAAATCCTGTCCCCGGGTTACGTAGATGGGACCGACCTCAGGGTTGCTCGCCCGGAGCTCTATACTGTCCTTGTGGTAATAGATACGCTTTATCGTCACCTCTCCATCCACCAGCGCGACCACGATCTGTCCGTTCTCCGCGCTGCTCTGGCGTTTTACAACCACCACGTCTCCGTCATGGATCCCGCTCTCTATCATCGAAGCCCCGCGGACCCTCAGGGCGACGTTCTCCCCGTGGGAGAGCATCTCCTCCGGGATATCTATGGTCTCCCGGATCTCGTACACCTCCAGGGGCCTCCCTGCCGCAACCGTCCCCACGAGAGGAACGGCAATGCTTTTTTTCCCGAAGCCGGGGATCCTTATCGCCCGCTTCTCGTTG
>DATKZJ010000241.1:0-9636 GCA_035527995.1 Spirochaetota bacterium
CGCGGAGGTGGGGCTTGACGGCAAGGAAAACGTCCTTCCGGGCAGGCTCTCCGGTGGGCAGCAGCAGCGGGTCGCCATCGCGAGGGCCCTGGTAAAGGACCCGCGGATCGTGCTGGCCGACGAGCCGACTGCAAACCTCGACTCGAAGACCGGGGAGGATACCCTGAAGCTCATGGAGCGGCTTAACGAGAAGCACAACACCACCTTCATCTTTTCCACCCACGACCCGATGGTCATGGATTTCGCCCACCGCCTGGTGAGCCTTCATGACGGGCGGGTCATCTCGGACGAGAGGAGGACAAAATGAAATTTCTTCTCAGCCTCGCATGGAAGAACCTCTCCCGGTACAGAAAGCGGACGATCATCACCGCGGCGGCCCTCGCCGTGGGTCTCGGTACGTATATATTCATGGACTCGTGGCTCCGCGGGGCCGAAAAGGAGTCGGAGCGAAACCTCGTCTGGTACGAGACGAGCTCGGCCCGGGTGCTCGACGACGAGTACTGGGAACAAAGAGACCGGCTTCCGCTGAAATATACCATCGAGGAGCCGGAAGCGCTACTCGAGAAACTCGCTGAAAAACAGATACCCGCGGCGCCACGGATCGTGTTCAGCGGCGAGCTCATACTGCGGAAGGACCCCTTCCCGGAGGACGGATCGCTCACGCTCAGGGTCCTCGCGGTCGACCCGAAAAAAGACGATACGGTTTTTCGTTTAAGAGAGACGATCGAGGAAGGACGCTACCTCGAACCGGGCGAGGAGAAGATACTCATCGGTGCCTGGCTCGCACGAGACCTCGGGGCCGAGGTCGGCTACCCGCTCACCATAGTCACCAGGACTCGCAACGGCTACTACCAGACTGTCGACGTAGAGATCGCAGGCATATTCAACTGCCCAAACCCCGCAATCAACAAGGGAACGGTTTTTATTCCGCTCGATACGGCGGACCGCTACCTCGAAATGAACGGCGCGGTGACAGAGATAAACCTCCTATTGCCGGAGCGTGCGGACGCGGACGTGCTGACGGCGACGCTCGAGTCGGAACTAGCCGAGGTCAGGCCCGGCCTGGAAGTCAAGAGCTGGCGGGACCTTGCACAGGACTACCTCGCATTCGCCGGAATGAAGAAGTCGGCGACCAACATCATCCTCCTTTTGGTCTTCATCATCGCGGCCGTCGGAATCTCGAACACGATGATCATGGCCATCAACGAACGGACGAAAGAGCTCGGCATGATGCGCGCGCTCGGGATGAAGGACTCCGAGATCAGGCTTGCGTTTCTCCTGGAGGCCGGGGGGATCGGGTTCATCGGGGCGGTCATGGGGGTTGTCCTCGGCGTAGGCCTCAGTTACTGGATCGTGACCTGGGGAGTGGACATGAGCGGTCTGATCGGCGACATGGACATCGGGTACCGCGTGCACGGCTTGTTCAGGGGGGCCTGGCACCCCGAGGCCATGGTAACGGCCTTCATCTTCGGTATCGTCCTGACCGTGTTCGTCGCGTTTCTGTCGACCGGAAGGGCGCTCAGGCGGGGCATCGCCGACAGCCTCAGATACAGCTGAAAGAGGAGAAACGGATGAAACTCTACCGTATTGCAGCCAGGAACATCAGGCGGAACAAAAGGCGGAGCGTGTTGTCCTGTACCGCCATAGCGGCCGCGGTCATGGGTATCGTATTCTTTTCCGCCTATCTCAAGGGGATGCAGGGAGACCTCAAAAAAAACCTCGTAACCTACTATACCGGGGAGATCCGGGTACAGCACTCCGATTACGAACGGTACGACTACCTCAATCCCCTGCACCTTCGTATAGAGAGCTTCAGGGAGTTGGTACGGGAGATCGAGACGCACGAAGCCGTGTCGCTCGTATCCCCGAGGATAGGCTTCCCTGCGGCGGTCTACCGGGACGAAGAGACGCACCATGCGTGGGGAGTGGGAGTCGACTTTGATGTGGAGCGGGAGTTCCAGGACCTCGACTCGCATCTGATGGAAGGGAGGGTCCCGGATGAAGGCCGAAACGAGGCCCTGCTGGGAGTCGGCCTGGCGAAGGAGATCGGTGTGGGCACGGGCGACAAGATCACGGTCATGACCACCACCATGCGAAGGGGTACGAACGCCGTCACTTTCCTCGTCACGGGACTGGTGCGGTTGCCTGTCGGTGAGCTGAACGGGGCCTGGATTCTCGCTCCGCTCGACCGGGTGCAGCGGCTCGTGCGCATGGGAGACTCGGTGAGCGAGATACTCATCAAGCTGGAGGATGGCGCCTCGGCTGAAAAGACCGCACGCGAGCTCGAGGCCGATCTCGGGACGGAACAGGCGAAGGAGCTCACGTTCAGGACCTGGCAGGAGGGGAATACGTCCTACGGCTTCATCAAGATGGCTGGCATGGTCTACAATTTCATCTCGCTGTTCTTCTTCGTGCTTGCAAGCACGGTTATAGTCAACACAACGATGATGGTGGTCTTCGAGCGGGTGCGCGAGATCGGCACCATCGGGGCACTGGGCATGACGCGGGGTGAAATCGTGCGGCTCTTCTTTCTCGAGGCGCTGTACCTCGGCGTGATCGGCTCGGGGATAGGCGTAGCCCTGGGAATAGGCATTACCATCCCGCTGACGTTCACGGGGATCGACCTCAGCTCAGCTTTGCAGGGGGTCAGCTTCGAAGTATCGAACAGGATATATCCTTCCGTGAACCCCGGCCTCACAGTGCTCGCATTCGTGTACTCGGTGGCGGTGGCAGGGCTGGCTTCGCTCATACCGTCGGGAAGGGCAGCGAGGATCGAGCCCAGTGAGGCTTTGAGAAGCATATGACCACCGCGCATGGGCCCTGCAGTATAAAGAGCCGATGCACGGTACGATATATCATGAAAACGAACCAGGAGGGGCCGGTATGAAGAGATGGGTGATTGCAGCGCTGGTGTTGACCTTTATCCCGTCATCGCTTTTCGCCGTCTCGGCGGAGGAGATAGTACGGAAACTCGAGGAAAACACGGTTGTCGAGACCTCGCGTGTAGACGGGGCCATGATCATCCGCGATCGTTTCGGCACCAAAAAGAGCAGCTTCATCTCCTATTCGAGGGGAACGGACGATATGCTCGTCGAGTTCACGAGCGTCGAGGAGGAGGGCATGAAGATACTGCGTACGTCAGACGAGCTCTACCTCTTCTTTCCAGAGGCCGAGGAGACCATCCGGATGCAGGGCGCGGCGCTCAAGGAGTCGGTGATCGGTTCCGACATGTCTTACGAGGATATGACTGGCGGAAAGGGGTTGCTTTCGACCTACAGGGTGACACTCGAGGGGACCGAAGAGGTGGAAGGGCATTCCTGCTACAGGGTGAGCATGAAAGCCAAAAGCGGTAACGTGCCGTACTACCGCCAGACCATGTGGATCGATACAACGCTCTTCATCTACTGGCGGGTCCATAAGTTCTCACGTTCTGGAAAGCTTTTGAAGAATATCACGATCAAGGAGATACGGGAGGTATCGGGTAGGCACGTGCCGGTCCGCATGGTACTCGAGGACACCATAAAGGGGAATTCGAGCACGGATTTCATAGTTCGAGACATGAAGATCGATATTCCTCTCGATGCCGGGCTCTTCTCGCTGGAGGAGTTGTCATGGTAAAACGGGTAGCTCTTCTGTTTCTCCTGCTTTTCTGTGTGAGTGTTCCGGCGCTGGCTGAAATCTCCTCCTCCGTGAAGCTGACCTTGATGAACACGCTCGCGACGACGGATGACGAAACGGTGTCTTTTACGGGGTTCGGTACAGGCAGGCTCACCTTCAAATCGGCGGGGAGCAAAAAAGTCAAAGGGCAGCTCTCTTTAGATGCGCGCATCGGCGACACCGCCCTGCTCGACGTGACGCGGGCCTTCGTCAAGGCACGGTTTCCCGGGTTCAGGATCACGCTCGGGAAGGACACGGTCGCCTGGGGCGAGGGAGTCTTCTACAATGCGGGAGACGTGATCTTCGGCGCCGTTCCTAAAGAGGAAGACCTCTCTGCCGAAGTTTTCCGTGACGACGCGGTCTGGCTGACCTCGGCGTATGTCCCGCTCGGCGACTACTCGTTCGTCGAGCCGATCCTCCTCGCACCGGAGCTCAACCTTTCGACGCTTGCACGCGACCCTTCAGCCTCTCCCCCGTCTCTTAGCGATGCAGCCGCAGGGGTGCGTGTGGTGACGAAGCTCGCCGGTATCAAGACCGAAGCGGGCTACCTCTACCGCGGCGAAGAACGGACGCACAATCCTTACTTCAGCCTCCAGGGCCATCTTCTCGTGGACCTGCACCTCTCCGGTTCCGTCTCCGTCCCGCACTACCCGGGCGAGGCGCCCGGCGCGGGTGCCAAACCGGTCGTAAGCTTCGGCCTCTTCCACCTGCAGCGCTTTTCAGGGGCGGGATCGGACAGTATATCGTTCAGGCTCGAGGGGCTCCTGCGGCCGCTCGGAGACTGGAAGGCACAGGACAGTAGCAGAACGGACGCGGATTCGGATCCGGATACGGAGTACGCCTTGATGCTCTATCCTGAGGTCGCCTGGGCGCTGGACCAGTCGTTGACCCTTCTGTGCCGGAGCGTGGTGTCACCGATCGACCTATCCGCGCTCGTCATCGCGGGGGTGAACTGGAACGTGTACGAGGGGCTGAAACTACTCGGGTACCTCTCTGTACAGGCAGGGGAAAAGACCGACCTGTACGGCCTGCGCAAGGGCGGCGGGCTCGGCCTCACAGTTGGGGTTCAGTATATTTTTTAGTTTTCAGCAGTGTAGAAAAGGGGTCAAATCTTTACTCTTTATAAGAATGTTTTATATATTGCTCTGCTTTCTTATACATATCTCTTACTACTTCGTCATTGGCCATCTTTGTCTTCAAACGTCGTCGCAAAACACTCACCGAACTATAGTCTATCTCTCCCAACAGCTCGCCAATCGCCCATTGCTGTATGCCGCTATACCGATATAGCAATTCAGCAGCAACACCGCGTACTACCCCATCTCCTAAACGTTCTGTAACCCTCTGCTGATCTATTCCGAATACTTCAGACACTCCATCTATTACTATTTTAGGCTCTACCACCTCTGTTATCATTCCTCGATACATTGGTTGCTCACGTGTCGATCCCTCCTTTGCGTACCTTCCCTTTACATAAGTTACAAAATCATTATCCCCTAAAATCATCTGATGTTGTACATCAGCATGAATATCATCTATACCCTCCCTTAAACCGTCTATTATAAATCGCTTGTATGCGTCCCGACTCCCAACCATGTCTAATATCATAGTATAATCAACAAACATAACTCTCTTATTCTCATCCATATATCCCGGCAAACTACTCCATTGATACGTACATATATAGCTCCACCGTTCTTGAGATGTCTTTCTTTTTACTTTCCCCACTCGTGCAGGATTCAAATGCACATACCGGGAAAGTTCCAAAAGATAGTTGCTAGCATCTACCAATATTGCTTTGTATCGTCCTTGGTAAAGATGACCGCATGTACTATGATGACGATTAAACCAGCCAGTGTAACAGATATTGAATCGCCTCATAAACTCACTCAAGTTCGCCTGCCCAGTTTGAACTATCATATGAAAATGATTACTCATTAAAACATAGCCGTAAAGCCTTACCTGATAGTCCTGGAGTGCTTCAACAAGTAATTCTATAAAACGATAACGATCATCATTCTCAAGGAATATCCTCCTACTCCCATTACCACGACAGGTCACATGGTATATAGCACCGGGATATTGAATTCTCAACGGTCGAGACATAATCTATTATAAATTCAAGAATAATAAAAACATGTCAAGAGTAAAGATTTGACCCTATATATTTTTTATGAGGCAATCGAGAGGCTGTACTCCTTACCCGAAGGTTCTTCAGAAGAAGAAGGCCATAGGATATTAAGGGAAGTCGCATATCAGTACGGCCTTACGTATGGAGAAATAAATGATATTCTCGACAGAGTATGGGAACAGGACCTTACAGATTATGAGTGGGACATCATAGATGAGCTCGAGGACAGGTTAGATATGTTACCCGAAGGAGCTCCAGAGGAAGAGTACGATCGCATTTACAGAGAAATCGCACGCAAGTATGGCATCTCTATGAATATATTATATGATATTGAAGATAGATACTGGTGGGGATATTACTAATTCTAAATTCACGTCTCTTTTTGACTTCACATCTCATGGCTCGCTCTGAGCGCTCGAAAGGCCCGGGAGGGTTATATCGAAATGGAGCTTCATCGCTTTCTGCGCAGCCTCTACATCTCTTTTTTCTATTGCGTTGATGATACTTCTGTGATTAAGCAGGCTGTTGAGATGGGTTTTCTTGATGGAAAATGCCTCAATCCGGTACTTATCAAACCCCCTCTCTAAAGTATAGTACAATATCCTGAGGACCTTATTGTGTGTTGCTTGAATTATCGTATTGTGAAAAGCTTTATCAGCTTCCACCAGGGCGATAATATCATTTTCATTGACAGCATTTTCAAAGATCTTGTGAATCTGTTCCAACTGCTCGATTTCGGAGTCTTTAGCTCTCTTTACAGCCAGCTGTACAGAAGTCGTCTCAATTGCCTTTCTCGCCTCCATATAGTCGCTCATCTGCTCAACGTGTTCAGCAAACCAGTCGGTTGCATTTTGGGAAACATCCTTCTCCATCTTTGATAAGAAGACCCCCTTCCCGCGTTCTATCTCTACATAACCCAGCGCCTGAAGAATGTAAAGGGCTTCCCTTACCGTCGTTAAGCCGACATTGAGTCTTTTGGAGAGTTCTTTTTCCTCAGGGAACCTTTCTCCTTCAGTAAGTTCTCCCGACGTGACGAGTTCTTTTAACCTTGTTACTGCTTTCCCTGTCGCAGCAATCTTTTCAATAGTATTCATAGTAGCATCCCCTGATCCCGCTGTTTTCGTGGAGCCTTCAGTTCCTATTGTATTATCCTTATTATGACCCGTCAATAGAGAAAAGACTTAAAAAAAACATGCAGTAAAAAAGCCAAAGGGGGCATCTCTTTACCCCTGACATGTGCGGACAACAGTGAAAGGACTTCTTCTTAATGGCTGATAGAACTGACCCGCCAAAACGGTTTGCAGATATCACCCTTCCGAGTATTATCCTCTGATGGAAAAGTCACAGCTCCCATTTCCCCACAAATAATTTAGTGTGCAGCCCTCACATTTCAGAATACCTTATATCGGGGTTATAAAATGAACAGGTGTTCCTGGTCAACGACAGATGAGATCTATATCAAATACCACGACGAAGAATGGGGAACTCCTGTACATGATGACAGGAAGCATTTTGAGTTTCTCGTCCTGGAATCCGCTCAGGCAGGCCTCAGCTGGCTGACGATTTTAAAGAGAAGAGAGAACTACCGAAGAGCGTATGATAATTTCGATCCGGTACAGGTGTCAGAATATGACAATCACAAGGTGGAGCTCCTGCTGTCCGACGAAGGCATAATCCGAAACCGAAGGAAAATCGAATCTTCCATCAATAATGCGAAGCGTTTTATCGAGGTTCAAGAACAGTTCGGCAGTTTTGACCGCTACATCTGGAAATTCACAGACTACAAACCCGTAAAAAACCGCTGGAAGGAGCTTTCCGAAATACCGGCGAAGACTACTCTTTCAGAAGCAATAAGTACAGATTTGAAAAAACGCGACTTTACATTCGTAGGACCGACTATCATTTATGCTCACCTTCAGGCTATCGGCATCGTCAACGACCATCTCGTTACATGTTTCAGATACAAAGAGTTATACGCGTTGCCCAAATAGCGAAACAGTACGCACGGTCCCATAGCGTTATGGGAGATATACCCTTTATGATATTCACTGTACACGCTACGTCATGTATGATGACCTGTATATATCCGCGATTCCATGTTTCTTTGCCCTAGAACCGCAGATAATGTATATTCAAGATCTATTCATAGATGAGTATAGAGAAAACCATGCGAAGCAATGGAAAACCTCAGGCCCGGAAACGATACTTCCTTATGACCATAATAATAATTCTGGGATCTATTCTCATCTACTATACGGTCGTTACGATTCATGCGAGGCTGAACACGAAGAAGATCGTGACCTCCATTCTCGATTCAGATACAATACGGCTCCGGCTCTCCGATCTAACACCGCGTCAGCTCTACATACTGCTCCTGGTTGAAGACCCTGAATTCTTACACCATAAAGGGGTCGACCTCAAGACCCCGGGTGCAGGCCTCACCACAATAACACAGGCGCTTGTAAAACTACTCTATTTCGAGAATTTCAAACCCGGAATACGAAAGCTCAAGCAGACACTGATCGCCCGTTTCGCCCTAGACCCTATTGTATCCAAGGAGGACCAGCTCCTCCTCTTCATCAACATCTTTGGTTTCCGCTACGACACGAAAGGTTTCAGCGAGGCTTCGCAGTTCTATTACGGCAAACAGTTTACAAGGCTGAACGAAGAGGAGTATATATCGATTGTCGCCATGATGATCGGCTGTAGCACATACAATATCAAGCACAACCCTGAAGCAAATGCCGACCGTTCCGAACGTATCAGTAAGCTGATCAATGGAGAATACGTTCCGAAGAAGATGTCCGACATTTATTACGAGGACACAAAGAGCGCTTTCAGGGTGAAGTGAAATGCCGGCGCCTCGAAGGTTAACTGGTCTTGCCCCTTTTTTTGGGGCAGAAGGTGCACCTCTGAAAATACAGATCCCAGACTACATACTTATCATCTCTCCGCTGCAGAATCGATTTCTCCGTTTGCCGTATAAAAAGGTGTAATCGGCCGTCTCGACCGCAAAGTGGATTGACTTATAAATAAAAAGACATAATTGTATTACAATACATTCGTTATAAAACGGCCAAGGATTATCTTTCAACGGCACCAGATTTTTAAGAACCGGGCAGGGCCATAGAAAAAACGAAGGAAGCAGAGACACCGGGCCGCCCTCTTTTTTACTCTATAATGCGGCACAGCATCATACTTTTTCGATTATCATCTTTAACACACCAGACCATTTTCAAGGAGGCCACACAATGAGCAAAGAGAAAAAACTGACAACGGCCGCGGGTATACCTGTAAGCGACAACCAGAATTCGCTCACAGCCGGAGAACGCGGACCGACATTGCTGCAGGACCATCATCTGCTTGAAAAACTTGCCCATTTCAATCGTGAACGAATCCCGGAACGCGTCGTTCACGCAAAAGCAGCCGGCGCACACGGGGTATTCACCGTAACCAATGATATCACCAAATACACCAAAGCCAAGATATTCTCGGAGGTCGGTAAAAAAACCGAGGTGTTCGGCCGCTTCTCAACCGTAGCAGGGGAAAAAGGCTCTGCGGATACGGTCCGTGACGTAAGGGGCTTTGCACTGAAATTCTACACCGAGGAAGGCAACTGGGACATGGTCGGAAACAATACTCCCGTGTTTTTCATACGGGATGCCATAAAGTTTCCCGACTTCATCCATACTCAGAAGCGTGTCCCACAGACGAACCTCAGGTCTGAGACCATGTGGTGGGACTTCTGGTCTCAGGTTCCGGAATCACTCCATCAGGTGACCATACTTTTTTCGGACCGTGGTATTCCCAAAGGCATCCCTTACATGAACGGTTACGGGAGCCATACC
>DATKZJ010000242.1:0-6926 GCA_035527995.1 Spirochaetota bacterium
CGCTGTATCCAAGCTCATCGGGGCCCCTCCCGGATACGTGGGATATGACGAGGGAGGACAGCTCACCGAGGCGGTGAGAAGGAAGCCGTACTCGGTGATACTGCTCGATGAGATAGAGAAGGCTCATCCCGATGTGTTCAATATCCTTCTGCAGATCCTCGAGGACGGGAGGCTCACCGATTCGCACGGCAGAACCGTGAATTTCAAAAACACCGTTGTTATCATGACTTCCAACCTCGGTTCCGAGCATATAATAGATTTTTATGATGCTGGCGGACACGAGTCCGGCGGACATGCGTCCGACGGCCAGGAAGCGGAAGGCAGGTCCTTCGACCGGATGAGATCTCTGGTACTCGACATACTGAAGAAGAGCTTCAGGCCGGAGTTCTTGAACCGTATCGATGAAGTGGTGGTGTTTCACTCGCTCTCTAAGGACAATATCGTGGATATCACCAGACTTCAGCTCGAGTATCTTGTGGAACGCATGAGCGAGAGGGCGATACGGGTGGAATTCCATGACAGTGCGGTGACGCTCCTCGCTGATAGAGGTTACGATATCAACTATGGTGCGCGACCCCTCAAGAGGGTGGTGCAGAACCTCATCGAGACACCGCTCGCCAAGGAGCTCATAAAAGGCTCTTTCAGTGAAGGGGACACAATCGTTGTCGATGAAAAGGGCGGCGAGATCGTTTTCAAGAAGAAATAACACCCTCTGTCGCGAAGGCGACTGTAGGGGATGGGCATTGAATCCGAAGGATTCAATTTAAGCCGAAGGCGACTTCAGGGGGTTACTTCCTCCGCTTATCGACGACCTTTTTCTTCTTCATCATTCTCCTGATCGTTCCGGGCTCCACGAACTTCACCTTCGGCACGAAATCGAGCTGTTCCTTCACGTCCCGGATAATAGCGAACTCGAGCACATTGAGCTGCTTTATCTCGTCTGAAAAGAAGTCGCTCGAGACCTCCACCTGAATGATAAGCTCGTCCAGGTTTTCTGTTCTGTCGATAACGAGCAGGTAGTTTGGAGTAACCCCGATGACCTCCATGAGGATGTGCTCGAACTGGGAAGGGAACATGTTCTCCCCGTTCAGTATAATCATGTCGTCGTAGCGTTCGAAGACTTTTGCCATCCGGACGGAGGTCCTCCCGCACGGGCAGCTTCCGCTCATAAGGCAGGTCATATCGCCCGTGCGATAACGTATAAGGGGAAATGCCTCTTTGGAGATCGTGGTAATCACGAGCTCTCCCTTCTCGCCGGCAGGCAGGACACTGCCTGTGTCAGGGTCGATGATCTCGGGTATGAAATGGTCCTCAGATATATGGAGTCCGTTCTTCTCTTCGCATTCATATGAAACACCGGGCCCCATGACCTCCGTGAGACCGTAGTTGTCCGTGGCGGATATCGCGAGTTTCTGCTCTATCTCCTTCCTGAAAGCGTCGCTCCACGGTTCCGCTCCGATAAGGGCCTTACTGAGGGAGAGCTCGGCCGGTGTAATGCCCTTCTCTTCGAGTTTTTCTATGAGGAGGGCTGCAAAGGTGGGAGCTCCCGCAAATGCAGTGGTCCTGTAGTCTCTCATTATCACGATCTGCTTAACGATGTCGGCTTCAGAGCTCGGTATGACAGAGGCCCCGATCCGTTCCGCGCCGTAATGGAACCCGAGCCCTCCAGTGAAAAGTCCGTACGGAAACGTGATCTGGATAATATCATCCTTGACTATTCCTCCCGCAGTCAGAACACGTGCGGTGAGCTCGGTCCAGTGCTCGATGTCGTTTTTAGTGTACCCGACGATGAGTGGCTCGCCTGTTGTTCCAGAGGTGGACTGCATCCTCACGACCTCCCGCAGAGGAACGGCGAACATATCGTACGGGTACGCGAGCCTCAGCGTCTCTTTGGTGGTGAAGGTGATCTTCTCGATATCGCCCATGCTGGAGATTTCGAGCGGGTCGAACTCGATCTCGTTGAAGAGGTTTCGGTAGTATGAGACCCTTCTGTACACGCGGGTCAGGGTCTCCTGAAGCCTCTCCAATTGTAGTTGTTCGAGCTCATCTCTGTCCATCATTTCATATTCTTTATTCCACACCGGCATTCTTGCCCCCTCTGTCGCTATCGCTCAAATTGATACCTATGGCCTCAATGTCCCCACTGTCACTGTCGTTCAAGTTGATGCTTTTAGCACCAACTTGAGCCGAAGGCGACCTTAGGGTTATTCCTTACCCAGGTATGCGCGCAACACTTCCTTGTTGTTCATGAGCTCATCTCTCGATCCGGAGAGGATGATCTGACCTGTTTCGATCACGTATCCTCTCTCACAGATATCGAGGGCGAGTTTTGCGTTCTGTTCAACGAGAAACATCGTGAGGTCTGATTTCTGTTTCAGCTCGATGAGTGTACGGAAGATGTTCTCGACAATTTTAGGAGCGAGCCCGATAGAAGGCTCGTCGAGTATCAAAAGCTTCGGCTCCGACATCAAAGCTCTTGCAATAGACAGCATCTGCTGCTCTCCTCCGGACAGTGTCCCGGCCAGCTGGCGCCTGCGCTCCCCCAGTACGGGGAATATCTCGAATATCCATTCGATTTTCTGCTGTACTGTCTTGCGCTGCCTCATGGAGTAGTGGGAGTAGGTCCCCAGGATGAGATTGTCCATCACCGTCATGGGATAGAAGAGCTGCCTCCCTTCAGGGACAAGGGAGATTCCAAGCCGCACGATCGCAGAAGGAGATAGTCCGAGGATCTCTCTCTTTTCAAATAGTATGGCACCGGTTGCCCGGGGTGCAAGCCCTGATATCGAATTAAGAAGGGTGGACTTCCCGGAGCCGTTCCCCCCTATCAAAGTGATGATCTCGCCCTTTTTTATATGCAGGGATACCGATTTCAGGGCGCAGATGGATTCGTAATAAGATTTGAGAGATCTGATATTAAGCATCTGTTTCAATATACTCTTATGGAATTGATAGAGTAATAAATAATAGTGCCGCCATACTCTCGATAATCATAAATCTTTCGGTAAAAACCGTCTTCTTCGCTTTATCTCCCATGGCTCATATCGAGGCCGAAGTCTAAAATGCCCGCAATATCATAAATCGGGTAACCTGTAAAAATCCCGGCGGCATTTCATATTTACGGGAACTTCGAATATTACCTCAAGATGATATAACCGGCGGGCGTCGATTTTATTGCTTTCCAAACTCCTCTCCGAGGTAGACGGCAATCACCTTCTGGTCTTTTCTGACCTCCTTCGGCATACCTTCGGCTATCTTTTTTCCGAAGTCCAAAACGAGTATGTGATCGGATATCTCCATTATCAGATCGATGTCGTGCTCCACGATCAGTATCGTCGTTCCAAGCTCCCTGACCCGGTATATAGCTTCTGTCAGAGCCTTAGATTCGGTTATGTTCAGACCTGCCGCCGGTTCATCGAGGAGGATAAGATCGGGCTCGCTCGCAACCGCCCTCGTGATCTCTACGAGCCGCTGCTTCTCAAACGGAACCTCCTTGATCTGCCTGTCCTGAAGCGAGTCTATATCCATGAAGTGCATCCAGTGTAGCGCCCGCTCCCGTATCCTGCGTTCTTGTTTCCTCACGGTCCTGATGTTCATGGCGCATGGAATAATGCCGCCTGAAGAGCGGGTATAGCGCCCCATCATCACATTTTCGAGGATCGTCATGTTGGAGAAGACGCGCAGGTTCTGAAACGTGCGTGCGATTCCGAGATAGGGGATCTCCCATGACTTCTTTGTATCAATGCGCTCCTCTTTAAAACCGATACTCCCGCTGTCAGGATGGATAAGCCCGCTGATAAGGTTGAAAAGGGTGGTCTTCCCTGCACCGTTCGGGCCGATGATGGCTGTAATGCTCCCTCTTCTTACGTCGAAGCAGAGATCCGATACTGCAACGAGCCCTCCGAAACGCTTCGTGAGCCTATCCGCCCTCAGTATTGTGTCCAAGCTGCTATCCGTCATTTTCGTTTTTACCGGCATTCTTTTTAATCCAAGGTATCTTGATGCCGTACAGACCCTCCGGTCTCAGGATCATTATGGATATGAGAATTACACCATATATCAGAATATCGAAGTCCTTGAAGAAACGCAGGTATTCAGGGAGAAGAGTGAGTAAAGCAGTGCCGATCACGGCCCCCCAGATGTTTCCCATGCCTCCGACCGCTACCATCGTGACGAGGAGTACCGAGAACCTGAGAGAGAAGGTCCCGGGGCTGAGAAAGGTAACGAAATGTGCATAGAGAAAGCCGGCCAGCGCCGCATATCCTGCGCTCAACACAAAAATGCTCAGTTTCAGTCTCGATGTGTTGACACCGATGGTTGATGCCGTCTGCTCTTCCTTGTGAATGGCTTTGAGCGCCCTGCCTACCCTCGAATCTATCAGGTTGAGAGATAAAAACAGAATGAACGCAACAATGGCCCAGACAAAGATGTAGTATTTGTAGTCGTTATCGAGCTCCATGCCGAAAATCCGTATCAAGGGGATGTTTCCGAAGCCCGAAGGGCCGCCTGTGAGCGACAGAAGCTCGTTGAACACGATATGAACTATCTCTCCGAGCCCGAGCGTTGCCATTGCGAGATAGTGCCCGCGCAGTCTCAGTGTCGGTATCCCGACTGCAAATGCGATAGAGACAGTGACGAGTATAGAGAGAGGGCAGGAGAGGTATATGGGGAAGCCGAGCTTAGTGGTGAGTATTCCAGTGGTATAGGCGCCTATACCGAAGAACGCCGCCTGGCCGAGAGAGATCTGTCCTGCGTATCCCATGAGGAGACTCAGGCCTATTGTGATTATGAGGTTCATCCCGAGAAATATCAGAATGCCGACATGGTATGGATTCCGTACTATTGCCATGAGCAGCACAGCACCGGCGAACAGGGTTGCCGACTTAAAGAAAGATGATTTCAGTATCCTTTTCATATAAGTATATGCATACCACTCAGTATATTTTTAATTTCTGAACTTCCTTACTTGCGAATATACCGCCCGGCCTGAAGAAGAGCACCAGAAGGAGTATTACGAGCGCTACTGCATCCTTGTATCCGCTCGATAAGAGTCCTGCCGAGTAGGATTCCAGTAGACCGATGATGATGCCGGCAACAACCGCGCCTCCCATGTTGCCCAGACCCCCGAATATGGCCGCGCCGAAACCTTTCAGTCCGAGAAGGGACCCTCTGTCGTAATCTACGAGGGTGATCGGCGTCACAATGACACCGGCAATCCCCCCGATGAGTGCACTGAGTGCGAAGGAAATCATGACCATGCTGTGTACATTGATACCGACGATACTGGCCGCCCTTTTATTATACGAGCAGGCCTTCATGGCCTTGCCTACCATCGTAAATCTGAAGAAGCACATCAAAGCCATGACTATGAGGAAGAGGAAGCTGAGGATCCAAAGTGACTGCGGGAGTATTGTTGCGTTCATTACAGTAATAGGTTCATCGCCGCTGAATGAGGGCAGAAAAAATGAATCTTTCCCCCAGATGAACATTGCGCCGCCTTTGAACAGGATGGATGCTGCGATGGTGATTATGATAAGCGTAATCACCGAAGGGTTTTTCAGCGGATGTATTGCGAGCCGTTCGAAACCGATCCCGATGCAGCTCACAATAATCACAGTGATGAATCCTGCGATGAAGAGGGGGAAATAAAGAGTTTTATGCAGGTAGACAACGAGCATCCCCCCTATCATGACGAAATCGCCCTGGGCGAAGTTTATGATACCTGTGGAATTATAGATAATGTTGAAACCGAGGGCGACCATTGCATAGATGCTTCCAACAGTAATGCCGGAGAGGGTGTACTGAAGGAGCTGTGAAGCGAGATTCATTTTCCCTCCGAGAGTAGATTGTGATCCATCCCCTCTCATCGATTATATTACACATGCAAAGGAGGGTCAAGAAGCTCTCTGTTTTAAACCTTCCCCTCCGATAGGAGGAGGGGAAGGCAGAATAGGCAGCTATTGCCCAAGGACCACGAACTTTCCGTTCTTTACTGTGAGCATTTCGAAGGCTTCCGGTGTCAGACCGCAGTGGTCGTCTGCCGTGAAGTTGAAGACACCGCCGGTCCCGACAAATCCCTTTCTATTCTCAATATAATCTCTGATTCCCTCCTTATCGGCACCGGCCTCTTTTAGCGCCTCGATAATAAGCCATGTCGCATCCCACGCGTGACCGCCGAAAGTACTGACAGAATCGTTGAACTTGTTTTCGTACATCGTCTTGTACTCAACAAGGACCTTCTGCTGAGGATCTGATGCAGGGACCGTGTCAACGGCGAGGAGTCTGCCCGCAGGGAATATGATGCCCTCTGCTGCGGCACCGGCAGCCTCAACAAATTTTATATTCCCGAATCCATGGCTCTGGAACAGTTGTATGTTCATACCGAGCTGAACCATATTCTTGGCAACGATGGCCTGCGCCGGAACTATCGACCAGTTCACGATTGCCTGTGCATCTGTTCCCCTGATCTTTGTGAGTTGGGCTGTCATGTCCGTGTCCTGCGGCCCGTACGTTTCATCTGCTATGATCTTCAAACCATATTTCGGTGCCAGTTTTCTAAGCTGCTCTCTTCCGGCACTTCCGAATCCCGTAGTACCCGATATGAGGGCGATTTTGGAAATACCGTGGTCTACCATATAGCCGTATATCCTGTCAACCGCATGGCTGTCACGCTGCGGAGTCTTGAATACCCATTTCTTTACAGGACTGACAATGGTCTCTGCAGCAGCGCAGGAGACAAGAGGAGTTTGTGCTTTTTCGACTATTGGAATAGCGGCCATTGTCGTTCCGCTGCGCGACGGCCCGACTATTGCAAGCACCTTGTCGCTGTTGATGAGCTTTTTAACCGCATTTACAGTCTTTGTCTCGTCTCCGACCGTATCCTCGATAACCGCCTCAACCGGAATACCGTCGATTCCTCCCTGAGC
>DATKZJ010000243.1:0-5863 GCA_035527995.1 Spirochaetota bacterium
GGAAGGTTCTGACACAGAATGCGGCACGCTGCAGGGAGGTCGCGAAGTCCACAATCCTCGAAGTGAAACAGAAAATGGGTCTCTCACCCGTATGGGAGATCTGACGACGGTATGTCCTTTCAGCTTTCCTGAAAACACGGGCAAACGTTAAGGTTTAGTCCCCATTTCTCACACAGGAATTGGGGGGTTCAATCCCCGTTTCTCATGACCAACAGCAAACTGTAAGTAACGGGACTTTAATCCCCATTCCTTATGTGCAATCGTAATAGGAAAAAATGGGGCTTTTGGCGCTTTTTAACCGTAAACTTGTATAATATTCTGACAAGTCATCATTTAAACCCCTTGCTATGCAATCTGATTGCAGCAATCTTTGAGAAAACCGCATTAGACATTGATTGAAATCCTTCTGCCTTTGCGGCCCGACCTGCAGTTCCTATATGTAATACCAGTATATAAAAAGAAAATCATTTACCGAGAACAGCTTTGAGGTGGTTACGCTGCGGGGAGACACGGTTTTCGCGGGAGAGAACTCGATACCGGTTTAGTACTCGGGTTCATCGTTCTCCTCCTCCCGGGCATGACCTTTGGGCAAAGAAGCCCTGTCGGCCGGTTTTAAGAGCCCCTGAGAGACATGCGGGTCGGACGGCTCGGATCGTGGCTGTGAAAGCTCCTTCCTGCAGCACGTCAGTTCCAGGTGCCGACGATACGAGCCCCCCCTTTTTTCGCCGCAGCCCGCTTCATCGATGACCTATAAATACAATGCCGGCCTGTACAATTATCCGGGCATGACCTTCTTGCATCCGAGCGCACGCAGCCTTTCGATCCAGCTCTTCGACTCCCGGATTCTATGAATCATCGGTGTGTGCACGCAGCTCGACTGTGACCCCTTTTGACGTAACAGCAAATATGGATTTAAGGGAGATGTTAGTTTATATGTAAGATTCAACTGGGATCGTGTCAAAGGGTATCGGCGGTAAAAGAAGAATAATGCGGGGTTAGACAGTATGGTAGGCTGATATGCTATTTCTGTCTGAGGTATAGTTTTCCGTTTCTCTCTTCCGCGGTGTATTGGAGCGATGTACCCCTGCTGTCCTGAACGGCTACGGTAGTGATGTTTCGTTTCTTTTCCACGACAAACCCGACCATTGGGTGAACGGAGGAAGCCGGAATGTTCAGCTTAATGAGAAGCGTGCCGTCATCTCCTCTCGATACGGTGAAATCCAGAGCGTCTCGGGCCCTCCAGAACTCCCCGAACTCCGTGATATTGCCCATCCATCCGTTCATCTTGACGACTTCTTTCATCAGAGCTTCCTGGGCGTCGAGTTTGAATGTGCTTTTTCTTGTGTCGGACGGGTGAATGAGAAGCACGGTGAGCGCGTCGTTTTCACTGTATGCCTGTGTTACCTCACGCCAGGTTTTTACTGCGCTTTCTAGTGTGGAGGGAGTAAGAAACCCTAGAGAGTCGTCCAGGGTGATCGGTATCTCGAAAACATTGGATTCGGATGAACCGAGATTTCGCTCGCTCATTGCACGGAACGGAAACGCGGTAAGCACATCGTTGGTGGAAAAAGTCGAATTGTAGAGGTACCCTGCATCCTCCAGGACCCTGACGAGGATGTCCGGGTATTCGAGGTCCCCGGCCCGAAAAGACACGGTGTTCTGACCCGGAATGTCCCGGTCGAGGAGCTGCTTGCTCACCCTGACCTCCCCCTGCACAGTGACCTGCTTCTCCGGATGGTAGCTTTTATAGCGTACACGTGGGTTTCCTTCAGGTGCCTGTGAGAGTTTCTTATAGTGTGATACGGTATGGGACCCGATGTCCCATCCCCTTTTTTTGACTTCCCTGATTGCCTCTACATTGGCAGGAATGTTATAGTAGTCGATGTCCATCCAGTCTGTGAAGTACTTGGTATTCTCGAAAAAGGTGCTCGTGACACCGAAGCGTTCTTCGAGATCTGCATACTTGAGGGAGTCGACGAATGATGTCTGCGCGTCGACGTCGTGGGAGAGCACGAGCGCGGCCGGGAGTGCGTACGGAAGCGTGCTGATCTGCACCGACGGCGATACCGAGGCTTCGTACACTGCCCTGAGAAGTAGCATCACCACATCACCTGAAGGCTCGAAGCTGTTGACGTACAAGCGCTGTGCCTCATAGTCTTTGCCTATCTGCGGTACGAGTACGGAATCTGTATAGGAGATCCCGAGAAGGTACGTTTTCCCTCTCCCGTATCTGCCTGTGAGGAAGCCGGGCATTTCATCCTCGAAGCGGGCGAGGACGGTGGGGCCTCCGTCGGTATGGTATCCGATCGTCCATATGACCTCATCATAGATATGCATCTCTCCGTTTCCGAGAGAGATGGTGCTCTCCTCGGGACGATTGATGTAGCGCAGAGAGGGGTCTTCCCCTGAGAATGTTAGCCTGTAGCGCTTCCTGCTCGGAACAGCCTTCTCCACGCCGAAGAGAGAGAAGAGCCGGTTTCCTATCTCTCCTGCAGCGATTAATGTGCCTCCGCCCTCGACGTAGCCGTAGAGCTGATTGGCGAGCTTCGGATCGAGAGTGCGGTTGTCCAGAGGACCGGACAGGTACACTACCCTGTATTTTTCGATCTCTTCCATGCTCTTTATGATATCGTACGGAATCTTGAAGCAGTCGAATACCCTCCTCAGGGCGAGCTGGTCCACTCTCCCCTTGTCATCGGCCTGCAGCATGGAAATGCTGAGGAGTCCGGCCCGAACCGGAAGAGGCTTGTATCGAGTTTCACCATAGGCGGGATAGAAGGAGGCGGCAAGAACGATAACTGCGATAATATACAGAACGCGCTTCATTGTATTTCACCTTCCCAAAACAAGCTGTTTTTCTGTCTATCCAGCAGAGACTCAACTGTGATGATGAACCAGGCGGTGCTCGCAACGCTGGGGTAGGTCGAGAACTGGTACGGAATCTCAGCCGTCGAATAACGAAAACCTCCGTCGACCTGGGTAGGGAGCAGAGACTCGAGGATAGTAAGGGCGACCTCGGGGTTTCCCGCCTTTATCTGCGCGGAAGCCACACCGAAAGAGCCTTCTCCCCATACGAGATCTATATCTTTCCACCTCGACGCACCCAGTCTTCGCGAATAGTAGTTGTTGGCCCCCTCATCGTCGTACAGCGGGCCTCTGTAGTAGGGTTTATATCCGGTGATGCCGTGATGCTCGGAGAAGAAGTTCGTTCGAATGGTTTCGATACAGCGGTTTGCCCTCTTCGTATCACCGGCGCTGAAGAGAAAAAGTGCTCCCCAGGAAGCGCAATCGAGCGGAAGCGCCTTGTCGATATGATTTGATCTGATACCCCTGTAGAACTGTCCGTATTTGTCGCTCCAGATTCGAAAGAGGCCGTCGTGTATCGCCTGGGCCGCTTCTTTGTATTCGTCCTTGTTCGTCAGGAGCGCGAGATCCTTCAGAAAGAAGTAGGAGTCGATGTTGTGCTCGGTACTCACCCAGGAGACGGAAGATTCGTCATATTGCTCCGTGGGCCTGCCGTCGGTATCATGAAGAATCAGTGTGTATGTGCCCTCTCCTCCTGTGACGAGCCCGTGCCGCATGTCGGAAGGATCAGACACACGGTGGTTCAGCATGTACCGTGCGATGGATTCGGCCTTTTCGAGATACTCCCCGGCGATAGGGTCCTCTTCGAGGAAGAACGGGTCTTCCTGTATACGTACCTTGAGGTAGAAGGTGAAGGCGTATCCCGCCCACGCGGTCGCTCCCGTCCTTACCATGCTTCCTTCATGGTCATCCTCATTCGGCCAGCTGTTGTGGGTGTTATAGACAAACCAGAAGCTGCCGTCGGACCGGATAACCCGGCTCATTGCGGAGAGTACGAACTCCGCTTCACGGTAGTTCTCAGTCATTGTAAAGGCTATCGCTCCGATGGCGTCGTCGTAGGTAAAGGACCGGCTGAACAGATAGGGGTACACAGGGTCGTCTTCGGGAATGGTGTAGCTCAACATAAGCCTTCTGCGGTCCGGAGCAGGATCGAGGACGGTACTGTTTGGAACCATCTTCGTTATCAGCCAGTCGACCGCTTGTTTTTCGGCCGCTCGAAGCGTTTTACCGGATTTACCGTCAGGCAGGGGCTTCCACTCTCCCCGTGAAAAAGTGGGAAAAAAGAGTAGTCCGACAAAAGTCATTGTTATGCAGAAAAGTATGTTCCTTTTCATTGAGCTCTCGCCCTTTTTTTTTTCGTCTTTTTTTGTATATTTACAAAATATAGCTGAAATTTGTGAAAAATCAATGGATGCAGGGTTAAGCTTTTTGGCTGTGTGGCGAAATTTAGAGATAGGAGATTTTACAGCATGACGAACGAGTTAAAAGATACTATCCTTATTGTAGAGGACTCTCCTGAGACGCTCGAGCTATTAAGGAGGGTAATAGAGAAGGAGGGTTACCGGACGATACTTGCAAATGACGGTGAAAAGGGACTGCAGTACGCGCTTAAGTATAAGCCGGACCTCATTATACTCGACCGCCTCCTTCCGAAGCTTCCCGGTCTGCAGGTCTGTAAGAAACTGCGTCAGACCGACGCGATGGATAATACACCGATCATCTTTCTCTCTGTGCTCGACTCGGAAAAGGATATTATAGATGGGCTCAAGTCAGGTGGGGATGATTACGTCACGAAGCCTTTCAGCCCGGACGAGCTTCTTGCCAGGATAGAGAGGGTTCTGTTTCGATACAAAAGACATAACGAGAAATGAGGTGACCTCCCATGAGAAGGATAAAACCCTTTGTTTTTTTAACGTTATTTATACTCTCCTGCACGCTTCTCTTCGGGCAGACCGGGGATGTCGATTACCTGATCGACCGCGGGTTCAAGTACGAGAGAGAGGGGAACCTCGGTGATGCAGCCAAGACATATCTGGAGGTCCTGGAGAAGGACCCTGCCAATATAATGATCAAGGTTCGCCTGGCGAAGATCATGAGCTGGAGAAACGAGTTCGAGGAGGCCCTTCTGCTTCTGGACGAAGTGCTGAATATGATGCCCGAACACCCGGAAGCGTTATTTCGGAGAGCACAGATTCTGAGCTGGCAGGGCGAGTACGAGGAATCGATCTCCACTTACAAACGTTACCTCGACATCAAGAAGAACGACCCGAACGGCCTTCTCGGGATGGCGAGGGTGAATTTCTGGTCTGGGAACTTCGATGAGGCCATAAAATTATTTCAGGCGGCGATCGAGGCAGGTGCCGACGAGACAGAGGTACGGCTCGACCTCGGAAAGGTATACCTCGCGCTCCAGGAAAAGAAGAAAGCGAAACAGACGTTTGAGGAGATACTCGAGAAAGACCCTGAAAACAGTGAGGCCGCAAGGTTTTTAAAGGGAATCCGACTGGAGAAGACGTTTGAGATTGCGCCCGTAAACACGAGGATCAACATATATCCGGATGATTCCGTTGGTGTAGCATACTGGTCTGAGTTTGTCTATCATCCGGAGAACAAATGGGATTTGGTGTTCGGTTTCGAGCATGTCCGTGTCCACGGCATGGCGGATACGAGCCTCTATTTTACCGGTGTATACCGGGGCATAGAGGGTTTATACCTGCGCGGAGGTCTCGGGCTCAGCCCGAACCCCAACTTCTCTCCCTGGGTGAAAACGGACCTCGGTGTCAGCTACACGTTCGGGACGATCCTCGGGGCGGGCCTGAGCTTCAAATCCGATATTTATAACAGCGAGACGCTGTTTACCATCATCCCTGAGCTCAGAAAGGATTTTTCAGATCTTACCTGGGTGGGACTCAAATACAATATGTACCTCTATTCAACAGGGTACTTTGCGGGGAGAGTGGAGCTGCTTTTGAACCTGGAGTACGCAGAGAACAACGAC
>DATKZJ010000244.1:0-2092 GCA_035527995.1 Spirochaetota bacterium
AGCTGTGACCGGACACAAAAAAGTCGTGTTTTTAATCGGGTTTGTGCTGCTATTCTTCGCCTCTTCCATTACAAGCTTCGCACAGACAAGGGGCGGGCATCTCGTGTATGGTACACAGCAGGCCCCGGACACGCTGGACGCTGGGGCGGGCGGTCGTGATGTCGTCTTTGCGATCGCCTGGAACTATCTCGATCCGCTGATACGCACTCGGCCGGATGACCCGAAATACTATCCCGGCCTTGCAGAGAAGTGGACGGTTTCGTCTGACGCCAGGGTATACACTTTCCATCTCAGGAAGGATGTGAAGTTCCACGACGGGACACCGCTTACCGCAGAAGCGGTGAAGTTCAGCATCGATCGTATCATGGATCCCGGGACAGGGGCGAAGGCTGCGCGTTATGCGGTCGGGCCGTTCGAGCGGTGTGAGATAGTGGACAGTCACACCGTAAAAATCTGTTTCAACAGGCCGTACGGGTCGTTTTTCCGCATGGTATCGACCGTCTATGTTCCGATTGTATCACCGGCCGCAGTGGAAAGGCATGGGGATGAATACGGATTCAACGTTACAGGTACAGGGCCGTTCGTCCTCGAAGAGTACGTGCCTGGGGACCGTGCAACCTTTGTTAAAAACAAGGACTACACTTGGGGACCGGAATGGACACACAGTGGCCCCGCATTCCTCGACAGGGTCACCTACAGGTTTATCCCCGAAGACATCATAAGGGTGGGTTCTCTCAGAACGGGAGAGACGAATCTCATCGACGGGATACGATCAGACCAGATTTACAGAGTCGTTCGCGACAGAAAACTGAAGATAGGAGTCTCTGGTGCAGGGGGCGCACCGTGGATGCTCATCTTAAACACAGGAGAATTCCCGACGGATGACAGGGCCGTTCGGCAAGCAATCTCCTACGCAATCGACCGTGATGCGATCATACAAAAGCTCTACAGGGGCACTAATAAGCCCGCCTACTCACCCCTCGAAAAGAGCACGCCGGGATACGATCCCGGAATAGACAGGCTGTCCGTTTACGACCAGAAGAGGGCTAAAGCGGTACTCGAAAAGGACGGATGGGCGGCAAGCTCGGATAAAAACCATCCGGACGTAAACCGTCCGAGCGGAAGCCGGGTGAAGGAGAACAAAGGGCTCGTCGTTGAATTGGGGATTCCGGAAGAGCATCTCGAGCAACAGCTCGAGCAACAGCTCGAACTCGCCAAAGCCATAGGCAGCCAGCTGAAGGAGGTCGGTATAGAGATCGTTATCAAGACCTTCGACAGCGGAACAGCCTTCCAGGTTCCGACCGTGAGGGACCACAACATGACGCTTTGCTCCTCCTTTTGGCCGGATCCGCAGCTTCTCGAGCACTGGTTTTCGCTGGACCCGATCGGGGAGCTTGGCCGGGGAAGGTACGCCAACCCGAAACTCGACGACCTGCTGTCGGAGGCCGAGAGAACTGCGGACTTGGAGAAGAGGGCGGAGATCTACGCAAGAGTGCAGGACTTTCTTATCATAGACGCGGTCTGTATCCCGCTGATCGGGAAGGCCTATGTGCTCGGTATGAAAAAGGAAATCGAGGGTATCACATTCAGTATTTCCGGGTACCCGGTGTTCTACGAAACATTTTTCTCGAAGTAGAAACGAAATACAGATAAGACAAGAATTTCCGTAGACCGAATTATCGCTGCTTTTGTGTTCTTCACATATCCGGCGGTACAAAAAGAAGAAAACTCGCCATGCGCTCCGGCCATAGTACCGGTCCGACCTGTTTGCCGCGAGCGTACAGACTTCATGCGGGGTGACACTGAGTGTGCTAATCCGCTAGAGATGTTGAGGGCATGGCGGGCGTTTCATCTTTTTCCGGGAAAACTATATCTGCTTATAATGAAGGGGGAACTTCGTTATGAAGATCAGGAACATCGCGGTTACCGGTGCGAGCGGCAAGATCGGTAAAAACGTGATACCCGAACTTCTGAAGGCCGGGTATAGTATACGTGCCTTGGAGCACGAGGAGCCGGTGGGGACCGAAGGAGTAGAGATAATGAAAGGGGACCTCGCTGATGAGACTCTCGCTCCCAGAATCATCGAGGATAT
>DATKZJ010000245.1:0-3047 GCA_035527995.1 Spirochaetota bacterium
ATCTGTGAGCTTTCTCAACCCCGGAGGAATTGCCGTGGGTATCGATCTTGGTGATCCCAACGAGTTCAAGACGAGGATCACAAGCGAGAAGCTCAAGCTGAAGAAAGGCGATCTTCTGTTTATATACACTGACGGTATAACAGAGGCAATGAACGAAAAGCGGGAGCAGTACGGAGAGCAGCGGCTCATAGATTTCATCTACAAGTACAACCACCTCCCGGCCTATGAGTTCAAGTCGAAGCTCAACGATGAAGTCGGAGCTTTCACCAAAGGGTATCCGCAGAGCGACGACATCACTTTTGTGGTGGTAAAGCTCGAGATGAGCCCGGCTGAGATCGAATATTCGACGCGAGTCCACTTCTTTCAGCTTCTCGAGGATGATGTTCCCCTCGAGGAGGCGTTGAAGCAGACCGGGGTCTCTGAAGAGGAGTATCGAGAGCTACGCGAGAAGCGAGAAAAGTTCGGTGAGGGGGCGCTGAAGACAGAGGAGACGGCGGAGGAAGAGGATGTGCAACTCAAGCACGCGACCCACGAACAGGTCAAGAGTATCGTGAAAATCGTCCGCGCAAACCCGGAATATGGCATTGGAAGAATTACGAAGCTGCTCGGGACCGAGGAATACGGTTCCCATAAGATAAAGGAGAGTGTGGTAAAGCGGGAGCTGATTCGCATGAAGCTGGACATGAGAGAGAAGAGGGATGCCTTTGCGAGGCGAGAGCTGCCGACTTGGGCGTCGTATAAGTAGAAAACCGAACGGCTTTACCGGAGGTAAAGAAGGTTTTCCCGGTTGCATCTCGGGACAGGAAGAACCGTCATAAGCCTCGAGCTCCTCCGGACAGACGAAAAAAAATCTTTGCCGCTTTCATAGTTTGCGGGCTGCTTCGGCAGGCCCCTTGCACGGGTTTTAGATTACATGCTGCCGGTATTTCGACGGATTCATGGAGGATAAAGGCCGGCCCCTAGTAAACCGGCAGGTAAGATCAGTAATTGACAAACAGAATATTAATATGTAAATTGATATATTGTGATGTAAAAAGTCTATGTGCGGCTGTGTACGGTCGCTGCAAGAGTGTTTCTTAATAATAAGATAAAGTGCATTACCATCAGGAGGATTCAATGCCAGATATTGAGGTAGATGTTTCCTATGCCGGGGACGGAGAAAATATTGCAATCATAGCTGCGTCTGGATTTATCGATACAACAACAGCTCCGGAACTCGAAAAGAAGCTTGAAGAGCAGCTTGCGCTCAACAAGTACAAGATCATTGTAAATCTGGAGGATATAGATTACGTTTCCAGCGCTGGCTGGGGCGTATTCGTGAGTGAAATCCGAGAGATACGCGAGAACAATGGTGACCTTGTGCTTGTCAACATGTCGCCGGACGTGTACGATGTCTACGAGCTGATGGAATTCTCCTCGATCCTCAAGTCGTTCGATTCTTTAAACGAGGCTGTAGCAGGCTTTACAGGAGAAGAGACCGGAGTATCGAGACCGGCTCTACAGAAGCCCGTTCCCAAACAAACCCCTCCGCCGAGGCAGGCGGCTCCGACCAGGCCTCCGGCAGGCGAAACGACGAAAGAGGCGGCTTCCGCTGTCGAAACCGGACCAGACTTATACTCCCTTGCGAGTACAGAACTTGGAAGACGGGTCATCAACGTCATACTCGACAACCCATATTTCGAGCCGAAGGAGATTGCCAAGGCCCTGAAGCTTTCCCAGTATGGAGGAAAGAAGGCCGGAGGTGGCGCGGTTAAGAAAGAGCTTAAGTCTATGGGACTGTTCGACCGGCAGAAGCGTTTCGAACTGGCGATGAAGAAGCGAGCCTAGGTGTTGTCGCCGTCGACGACGGTAGAATCCCGATCTCTTCAGGTCCTACACATTCGGTCCTTCCCGATTTTAGGTTTTTTATTCCAATTTTTTCTATATTGAGGTATTTTGTAGAATAGAGAAAAGTCTTATGGGTTTTGTGGCTCTTCAGCTTACTATACCATCCTAGGATGATAATGTATGGAAGAAAAACTGAAGGACTACCTCGCGACGGCGGAGAGGGTGACGCGAGAGATAGCCGGGTTTGAGACGGTAAAAAAGATTCCCCAGTACATTTCTAGCCAGATATCAGCTGCCTTGAACGATGAGGTGCAGTACGCATTCCTCGATCGCACTGCAAACAAGATCTACGAATCCGTGCACATCGACAGTACGGTAAAGAACATCCTGCCCTTTTTCATGGACCGGCGTTTTGTGGACAGGATAGGCGAGCTGAACTGGAGCGTGATAGACTCCAAGGGTGTTCGGTTTCTCTTCGAGGAGGTCCTGAATCAGGAGTTTGACTTCGAATCATCGTTCCTCATCATTCCCAGGAAGCATGGAGACAGCATCCCCCATTTCTCCGTTCTGTGGGGCGGTAGGAGCCTCGAGAAGGCGGAGAAGGAGGAGATCGACTTCTTGTCCACGGTGGTGAACTCGGCTGAGCTTCGGATCCTCTACCTGCAGAACTACATCGAGCAGCGCAGGGGCGGAGACAGGGAGCTCAAGCGTAAGGCGTTCGACCTCGAGGAGATCTCCGGGATGGGTAGCAAACTCACCTCGCTCGGGAAGGAGGACTTCTACGCAAGCTTCCTTTTCCATGTCATGGGGAGGGCGCTCTCGAAAACCGCGGTAATCTTTCTTTCTACAAACGAAAACAACACCGAGTACGCCGTCATCGCTTGCCGAGGGGTACAGAAAAAACTGCTCGAAAAAATGCACATCACCGATAAATCACCCTGCATACAAAACCTCGTGAAACATAAGGAACCGCTTTTAATAGCGGAGATCGAAGGTGTTATAGACGAAACGGTTAAAGAAGCCTTCGGAATTCTCGAGGCGGTGGCGCTCGTCCCGCTTTTACAGAAGGAACAGCTTTTAGGGTTCCTCGTTCTCGGAGAACGGATCAATCGGCAGCCGTATACGGAGAAGGTGTTCGACTCCATCAAGATCATCTCCAGCCAGATGGTGATGGCGATAGGGAACTACAAGCTGTCCGATCTCATGTATACGTTTTCACG
>DATKZJ010000246.1:0-5813 GCA_035527995.1 Spirochaetota bacterium
TTTATTTTACCCAAAAAACTTCTCTTGATCTTTTTTTACAAATGCAGGAGAGTCGGTCCGGTTCTTTGAAATAGTAGTTTTTATTTAACGGAATAAAAAAACACCCTACTTATCTTTGCATTAAGTAACGTGTCCCTACAATCCCGAGAATGAAATTGCGCGGTAGATGATGAAAATGAATTGAGGTTGTTGAGAAAACCTTAACTACTGGTAGGTGACGACCTCCACAAAGTTCACATACCCCTGAACTCTGCAGTAGTGACGCCCGGCCCCGACCGAGAACTCGGGATTTCCCACGATGAGAATATCGCCCTTTATGGAGAGAGGTTTGGAGGAGAGCTTTTTCTTCGCGGCAACAAGCACGAGATTCCTCAGGGCCTCACGGTACGCCTCTGCCCTTCCCTGGAAGCCTGAGTAGAAATCGGAGGTTCCTTCGGCATCGGTAAGCCTCAGGTTGTTCGAACGGAATGCCCCGAGCCACTTTTCCACAGAGGGGGTTATCCTGAACCCGAGCTTCACACGATACATGTTCTCGTATACCCCGTCTCCCAGGGAGAGAACGAGGCTCTCTGTTACCTTCCCCCTGAGATCGAGATCGAAGGTCTCTTCCGTTTTCATGAGCGCGCTCCCCGGCCGATAGGAGAAGGTGTAGCCGTAGATGTTCGCACTGAGAAAGTGGAGAGCAGCGATACGCGCGTTCTTCCTGTAGTCCTCTTCGAATTCAAAGAGAGCACCTTTTTCATCCGGGTCCTTTACCCCGAACGGGCTCTTTTGCCCGAACCCTCCTTCTCCCAGGTCAGCAACCACCGGGTACTCTCCGTGAATGACGATCGTGGTCTCTTCAGACGCAGACAGCGGGGAGAGGACAAGAAGGAACAAAACCGCAAGCGTGGCAGAAACCAACTTTCTCTCTGTTCTACGTCCCATCCGGCGAACCTCCCCTCGCCCTCGTAATTTCATCTCGGAGCAGTATCGCTCTCTCATAATCGAGGTTCTTCGATGCCTCGAGCATCTCGACCTCCAGCTCCCGCACGTACCTCTTTTTTTGAGAGGGATCGAGCAGATTGTATCTACTCTGAATGATCTCGAGGTCCTTCTGAGAAGCCACCTCCTTTTGTTTCTTCTTCCTCTTCAGGATATCGACAATATTCTTCTTTATGCTCTCAGGCACTATACCGTGCTCGATGTTGTAACTCCTCTGTATCTCCCTTCGTCTGTCCGTCTCATCTATCGCCTCTTGCATTGCGTTGCTGATCCGGTCCGCATACATGAGAACCTTCCCTTCCACGTGGCGAGCCGCCCTCCCCGCCGTCTGAATGAGAGAGGTCGATGAACGCAAGAAGCCCACTTTGTCCGCATCCAGTATCGCAACGAGAGATACCTCCGGAAGATCAAGGCCCTCGCGGAGCAGGTTTATTCCGACCAGCACATCAAACTTCCCGGCCCTGAGGTCCCTGAGGATATCGACCCTCTCTAGCGTCTCTATCTCGGAGTGAAGATAGGTCACCTTTATCCCGATCTTTGCGAGAAATCCCGAGAGGTCCTCAGCCATCCGTTTGGTGAGCGTCGTCACGAGGACCCTTTCGTTACTCTTCACCCGCTTCTGTATCTCTTCGATAAGATTATCGATCTGGTGCTCCGAATCCCTGACCTCTATTTCCGGATCGAGCAGACCTGTGGGCCTGATCACCTGCTCCGCTATTATTTGCGACCTGCTCCTCTCAAATTCGGCTGGTGTCGCAGAGACAAATACGACCTGGTTTACGAGGTTTTCGAACTCCTCAAAATAGAGAGGGCGGTTGTCCAGCGCCGAGGGAAGCCGGAACCCGTGTTCCACAAGAGAGAGCTTTCGCGATCGGTCTCCCTCATACATCCCCCCGATCTGGGGAACCGTCACGTGTGATTCGTCTATGAATATAATAAAATCATCCGGGAAGTAATCGAGCAGCACCATAGGACGCTCGCCCGCCTCTCTTCCGAATATGTGTCTCGAATAGTTCTCTATACCGTTACAGTACCCGACCTCCCTCAGCATCTCGAGGTCGTACTCTGTCCTGCTCCTTATCCTCTGAGCCTCGAGGAGCTTGTTCCTCGAGACGAGGTAGGCGTACCGCTCTTCGAGCTCCTCCTCTATTCTGCCGATAGCACTCTCCAGTGATTCCTGCTCGACGACGTAATGGGTTGCAGGATAGATTATGATACTTTCCCGTTTTTCCGTCACCTCTCCAGTGAGCGGATCAAACCAGTGAATCGACTCGATTTCATCGCCGAAGAGCTCTATTCTTACCGCACGGCCTGAATAGGAGGGGAATATCTCGATCACTTCGCCTCGCACCCTGAAGGTGGACCGCTGAAGCTCGTAATCGTTTCTCGTGTACTGAATGTCCACGAGCCTTCTTAATATAGAGTCCCGCTCATACTCCTTTCCGGTCTCAAGCTCCACCCTCATCCGCCTGTATACCCGAGGGTTGCCCACTCCGTATATACAGGAGACCGAAGCAACGACGATCACATCCTCCCGCTCCATGAGAGCCGAAGTCGCGCTGAGCCGCATGCGGTCTATCTCGTCGTTTATAGAAAAATCCTTCTCTATGTAGGTGTCCGTCGCCGGGAGGTATGCCTCCGGCTGGTAGTAGTCGTAGTAGCTCACGAAATACTCTACGGCGTTCTCCGGAAAGAACGTCGTGAACTCACGGTACAGCTGGGCCGCGAGGGTCTTGTTGTGGGAGATCACAAGGGCCGGGCGCCCCGCTTCTTCGATCGCGCGGGCCATCGTGTAGGTCTTCCCTGAACCTGTCACGCCGAGAAGGGTCTGGTACTTGCACCCCTTTTTCAGGCCGCCGCTTATCTTTTCTATAGCTTCGATCTGGTCTCCCTGCGGACCAAACGGCGCTGTCAGCTTGAATGGTATCATCAAGAAAAATTACAGGCTGTTAGGTTAAAAGTCAAAATAACTTGTGCTGCTCATAAGGACCCTCCCCCCTGCCCCCTCTGTCACCTGCGGTTCAAACCTAGCGCCTCAATCCTTCCATGCGGGGGAGTGAGTGATAATCATTAAATCGCATCTTCAAATTGTGTCCAAGAAGACCTTACAAAAGGGTCTCGACTACGGTAAAAAGCGGATATTGAAAAGCAATGCATACCGTAGCACACTACAGCATCCCCTGCTCCCGAAAACTGAAATACCCCTCCTCTGTCACGATGATATGGTCGAGAAAGGCAATGCCGAGTATGCGGGAGGCCTCAAGGAGGTTGTTTGTTATCTTTATGTCCTCAGGGCTCGGGCTCAGTATCCCGGCAGGATGATTATGGGCAACGATGATCTTTGCCGCCCTCTCCTTCACCGCATCACAGAAGACCTCTCGCGGGTGAACGAGCGCCTGATCGACGAGACCGACCGTCACTACCCTGCTCGATATAACCCGGTTTGCCCCGTCCATATTGAGACATATGAAGCACTCCTGCCGCTTCTGGACCAGGAAGGAGACAAACGGCAGGATATCCCGGGCCTCCTTTACGGAAGGGGTTCTCCCACTCTGGAGCCTCATGCCGAGCTCCACAACAGCAGCAACAGCGGAGGCCCTTGCCGTACCGAGTCCCTCTATCTCGAGAAGCATTTTAAAGAAGGCCGAAAAGTTCCTCCTGTACAGCCACAGGTGATCTCTGAGGAAACACAGGGTCTGCTCTGAAGTCCGCGCGAGATCTCTCACCCTCCCCCGGCCCCCAAGCACCGTGCAGAGCAGCTCGACATCGTCCAGGGACCCCGGGCCGTTTTCTTCGAGCTTTTCTCTCGGTTTTTCCATTCTATTCTTCCTCTTATATTTAACACCGGCAGTTAAAAAACTATTGCATATTATTGTTATAAAAAATAGAATTATAGGTGAGATTACCGTGGAGTGAATGTCATGAATAACATTATCGATGAGGTAGTACGGGCAGGGTTTGTCATCGCAAAGGGCCTCGATATAAAAGCTTTTATCTCCTCGCTCATTGACCAGATGTTCGACATTACAGGCTCTGATATCGCGTGCTTTTATTCTCTCGAAGAATCGCATTTACAGCTCCTCTACAGAAGGGGCAACTATGAGGTGCCGGGGAAGTTCTCAAAAGACAGGGACCCGTTCGAGTTCGTGGTCGAGTCGAACGAAACCGTCGTATTGACCGAGAGGAAACCGAGCCCGTTCTTACCGCTCCTCCTCCACGATAGCATGAACTCAGGATTAGTGTCACCTGTCGGAACTTCAGCGGCGGTATACGGTTTCGTCATCCTCAATTCTAAAAAGCCCCTCTTCTTTGCACGAAGCAGGCTGATGGGAGCGGAGGCGCTGGTCAAGCTCGCCGGAGAGTACTTCCACAACTCGCTTTTACACAATCAGCTCAAGGAGTACACCCGGAAGATCGAAGCACTCGAGCGATACCAGGCGCATATATTCTCCTCCATGACCAACATGCTGCTCACCACGGATATCGACGGTCAGCTCAAATACTTCAACTCCGCCGCCCAGTTCAGCTTCTCGCTCACAGAGGAGGATATAGGCAGACCGGTCACAGAAATCTTCTCGGGGAGGCTCGGGAAGAAAATGATCGGTGCGCTGAGTGAATCGATCAGGGCGGGCAGAGAGATCATCGGTGCCGAGGGGATATATAAAACCGATTACGCGGAGATGGACTTCTCCCTCAACACCTCTCCTCTGCTCACCACGAGGAAAAAGAGAGAGGGGCTCACCCTCATCTTTACTGATCAGTCGAGGGAACGGGAGCTCGAGAAACAGGTGAAGAAGGTGAAGGAAGAGCGCAGGATGATAAAGGACATGTTCTCACGGTACCTGTCTGAAGCCATTGTGGCCAAGCTCGTGAAAAATCCGGACATCATCCATCTCGGAGGCGACAAGAAGGATGCGACCGTGTTCTTCGCGGACATCAGAGGGTACACCTCCTTCTCAGAAGGGAAGGACCCTGAGTATATCATCCGGGTTCTCAACGATTATTTCAGCGAAGCGGTCGAGATGATAATCGAGAATGGAGGATACATCGACAAGTTCATCGGCGACTGCATCATGGCGGCATGGGGCGTACCGCTCAAGACCGAGGAACAGGACGCCCGGCTCGCGGTATCCACGGCCCTCAGTATACAGCAAGAGGTAAACAATCCGAAACGAAATTTTTTCAAAGATGAAGCATCCAAGCTCAAGATCGGAATCGGCATCCACTCTGGGCCGCTCGTTGCAGGAAACCTGGGGTCCTCGAGGAGGATCGACTACACGGTCATCGGAGATACCGTGAACATAGCCTCCCGTCTCGAGGGGGTCGCAGGCCCCGATGAGATCATCATCACAGAGGACACAAAAAATCTTCTAGGAGGAAGCTTCAAGCTCGAACAGCAAGACCCCGTTAAAGTAAAGGGCAAGAAACAGCCGCTCAATATCTACAAAGTTCTAAAAAAGGTGGGATAAAATGGAAACAGTTCAGACTTTCGTTCTGGCGCTCGACCCGGTTCTGAGATATATCATCCTCGGCGTAGTAGGAGCGGGGATCGTGGCATGGGTAGTACTTTTCTTAATTTTCAGAAGGCGGTTTATATCTTTCCTGAAAAAGGCTTTTGATGAAGGGACATCCGTCATTTCCAAAATAAGTGGGAAAAAGCTCTGCAGGAAGTCCTCACTCATCGGGAGGCTCCTTAAAGCTAACGATCCGAAACGTGCGGACGAACTCCTTCTCAAGACCGGGATCTCCTCGGTGTGGATCTCGGCACTGCAAAGATCCTGTAAAAGGAGCACATTCAGGAAAGTTCTGGAGTACCATATCCAGGACGG
>DATKZJ010000247.1:0-11461 GCA_035527995.1 Spirochaetota bacterium
AAGGGGCGCATAGCGATACCTGCAAAGCTCCGGTATTCCAAGGTCGGCGAGGATGAGTACTGGGTTGCGACAAAGGGGTTCGACCGCTGTCTCTTTCTCTACCCGAGGTATGAGTGGGAGAGGATAGTAAAGAAGATAAACGAGCGGCTTTCTTTTACAAAAAAGGAGGACCGCTCTTTCCTCCGTATGTTTATTTCTCCTGCAACAGAACAGGCCGTCGACCGGCAGGGAAGGATAGCCATACCGCAGAGCCTCAGAGAGTATGCCGGTATTCAGAAGGAAGTCGTGACCCTGGGGGCGGTAAACCGCATTGAGATCTGGAGTGAGGAATCCTGGAACCGGTACAAGGAAGAGAATGAGAAGAGCTTCGATGTGATCGGTGAAAAGATAGCCGACTTAAGTTTATAGGTCATACGTTTTCAAGAACCTCATGTCTGGGGAGGATCGATGTTCATTCATAACCCGGTGATGGTACGGCAGGTTTTAGAGCTTCTGGACATCAGGTCCGGTAATACAGTGGTGGACTGTACATTGGGTGAGGGCGGTCACACAAAGCATTTCTTAAGCAGGGTGGACAATGGTTCCGTCATAGGGATCGAGCAGGATGAAGAGGTGCTGGAGAGGGCCCAAGAAAGGTTCAGGGGACTGGAAGATACGTTTATCCCAGTGAGAGGAAACTTCAGCCGGCTGAAAGAGATCGTGGCTGAGAATGTCGGACAGAAGGTCGACAGGATCTTTTTCGATCTCGGTATCTCGATGTACCACTTCAAAGAGAGCAAGAGGGGTTTTTCCTTCGCGAGGAATGAACCGCTCGACATGAGGCTCGATCGATCGAAGACCATGAGCGCTCGGGATGTCGTGAACGGGTTCGACGAGAAAAAACTCGCGGAAATCATCTGGGCATACGGGGAGGAGAGGTTTTCAAACCAGATCGCCCTATCAATAGTAAGGAAGAGAGAAAAAAAGCAAATTACGATGTCAAAAGAACTGGCCGATATAGTAATGGGAGCGATCCCGAGAAGATATTGGCCCAAGAATATACATCCTGCGACGAGGGCGTTTCAGGCAATAAGGATTTTTGTCAACGACGAGATCGATATTTTGGAAAGAGCGCTGAGAGACGGAATCGATACCCTCAAACAGGACGGGAGAATCTGCGTGATTAGCTTCCATTCTCTCGAAGACAGGATAGTGAAATCCGTATTCAGAGAACTAGCGAAAGGGTGCACCTGCCCTCCTGATTTCCCTATCTGTGTGTGCGGTAAAAAGAGAGTCGTGAAAACCCTGACGAAAAAACCACTCGTTCCCGACCTTGAGGAGATGCGCGCCAATCCTGCATCGAGGAGCGCTCGTCTGAGATGTGCCCTAAAGCTTGCACAGAACTCTTCTTCAGCCGCAGCGATGAAGGTGACTGCGTGATGAGGAAACCCGAATGAGCAGTATCAACAAAGTCATCATTAAAAAGATATTTAAACTCACGGTCTTTTTCGGAGTCCTATTCTCCCTCCTATTCTGTGTTACATGGCAGAGCATTCACGATTACATTTTGAATTTGAGAATCAATGAGCTCACCAAAAAGAAACACGAGATGGAAAAGACTCTATACTTGAAGAATGTGGAAATCAGCAGTTGGAAGTCCCCCGAAAGGATCAGACGGATTGCGATAGAGCAACTGGGTATGAGTCCCATCACATACAACGACGTAAAGCTGATCATCTATTAGGCGGAGCAAGTGGGATCTGGATCTTTTCTAGCAGCTTAAGAGCCTTTTTCTAACGGTCAAAGATTTCAATCAAGGATTGACAGTCCCTGGTTGTGTAGGGTAGTGGATGCAGAGCACACGGCTGAAACAGCTGATAACTGAACCTGATATAGACAACGTCAGCAGCAGGGAGCTCTATAATTCACTCTCTGTCACTTCCATATCTACAGATTCTCGTTTTTTGAAAAAGGGCGACATTTTTATTGCCATCCCGGGGGAAAGTTTCGACGGGCACTCTTTTATCGGGGAGGCGGTAAAGAAGGGGGCCGCAGCAATCATATTCGAAACGGGGCGGAGAACGGCCGTCGACCCGTTTATAAAAAAAAACAGGCCGGTTGTTTTCATTGGCGTTCCGGATGCGAGAAGGTCATTCGGTACGCTTGCAAAAAACTATCTTTCGCGATTTGATGTCAAAAAGACCGTCGTCACAGGCTCCTGCGGCAAGACAACGACAAGGGGGCTTTTGTCCTCCGTGCTCTCCCGGCGATACAAAGTCGTTTCGAGCAGGAAGAGCTACAACAACGATATCGGGGTGCCCAAGACCATACTGGAAATAGATGACAGCACCGATGTACTCGTTCAGGAACTCGGTACGAATCGATCCGGGGAGATAGAGTATCTCTCGAGTATTGTGGAGCAGGATTATGCGCTAATAACGAACATCGGTCCTGCGCACATAGGTTTTTTCGGGAGTGAAATGAACATAGCCCGTGAAAAAAAAGCCGCTCTTCTCAGACTGAAGAAAGACGGCGTAGCGTTTTTAAACGCGGAGGACCCCTATTTTGACTTCTTGAGAGATGGAATCAAAGCAGGGGTCAGGAGTTTCGGTCTCGAAAAGGGAGACCTCTTTGCCCAGCAGCCCATCAGGCACATGCTGGACCGAACAGAGTTCACGCTTCAGGGTGTGGGGATGTCGGTTGGAATAGCAGGCATGTACGGTGTGATAAACGCAGTCGGGGCTGCGCTTGTCGGGCTTTTTTTCGGCTGTACGCTGGAAGAGATAAAACGGGGAATAGAGGACTACGAGGGTGAGGGCGGCAGGGGAAACCTGCACACATCAAATGGTGTCACTGTAATAGACGAGAGCTACAACGCGAACCCGTTGTCCGTACGCGCGGCCCTCGACAGTCTCGCACGTGTCGAAGTCCGCGGGAGGAAGGCATTTGTCTTTGCGGATATGCTCGAGCTGGGGGACAAAGCGGAGCAGTTCCATGTCGATATTGCAGACTACGTTGCCGGTGCAGGCATCGATGCCCTGTTTACATACGGAAGGCTGTCGGGGATCACAGCCTCCCGATGTGAAGAGATGGGCTTTCAGGGAATCTTTCAGTTTTCGGAAATCGAAGAGCTTATACAGAAGTTGAAAGGATGGGTGAGGGATGGCGACCTTGTTCTAATAAAGGGCTCGAGAGCGATGAGACTCGAGAGGGTCCTTGATATGTTTTTAAGCTGATCTTCACCAATTCTACTGGGAGGGAGAGTTGTTCTATTATTTTCTCTATCCGTTGCACACTGAGTTCTTCGCATTCAATCTGATCAGGTACATCACCTTCAGGTCCGTGTACGCTACTGTGACGGCGATTCTCATATGCTTTATCTTCGGCCCTCCTATCATCAAGAAACTGCGGATGCTGGGGACCGGTGAAAAGGTGCGTGACTATACGCCGGAAGGACACACGAAAAAGGCCGGCACTCCCTCGATGGGGGGTATTCTCATACTGCTGGCGATACTCTCTTCCATACTACTCTGGGGCAATCTCAGGGATAAGTACACGGTGCTCGTGTCCTTTGCCACTCTCGGTTACGGGGTGATCGGCCTCCTCGACGATTACCTAAAGTTCGTCAGAAAAAGCTCTAAAGGGCTCCACGCCAAATTCAAAATCATCACACAAGTACTGATCTCTCTTGCGGTAACGCTCTATATCTATTTCGGTCCGAACCGGACCGCTGAGACCACGCTCCTCTATCTGCCGTTTATCACCAAACCCGTGGTTGATCTCTCATATTTCTATATTCCGTTTGCAATACTGCTGCTCGTCTCTACTACAAACGGGGTGAACCTCACGGACGGGCTGGACGGCCTTGCAATAGGACTGGTGATATTCGTCGCTGCCGCGTATGCGGGGCTCTGTTACCTCACCGGGCATGTAAAGATCGCGAACTATCTCCTCGTCCCGTATATACCCGGAAGCGCGGAGCTCACGGTTTTCTGCATGAGTCTTCTCGGAGCAGGGCTCGGATTTTTGTGGTATAACGCACACCCGGCCGAGGTATTCATGGGAGATACGGGATCTCTATCACTCGGAGGATCGATCGGTATCATCTCTCTTCTCATCAAGAAGGAGATTCTGCTGATAATAATAGGCGGTATCTTTGTCGTTGAGACACTATCCGTAATCCTTCAGGTGCTATGGTTTAAGATATTCGGAAAGCGCGTCTTTTTGATAGCCCCTCTGCACCATCACTTCGAGCTGAAAGGGTTGTCTGAATCGAAGATCATAGTCCGCTTCTGGATTGTGGGGGCGATGCTTGCGCTTGTTGCGCTCAGTACGCTTAAGATACGGTAGAGAAATAGGTAAAACTATAATGGATTCAGCCAATAATAGTAGCAAAGGGAATGATTTCGGTATGGAAGTGAAACAGGATTACAGAAGAGAAGGTGTTTATTTGAAGGCGACGAAAGGCGAAATAGACTATGTCCTGCTCTCCGTAGTCATCGTGCTCTACGGAATCGGCATCATCATGGTATTCAGCGCAGGTATCAATGAGGGACTGAAATACGGCCGTCACTACTACTTTTTAAAGAGACAGGCGATATGGCTCTGCATTTCGTTTCTGGCCCTCATCGCCTTCATATTTATAGACAGCTCCGTGCTCGAGATGCTGCGAAAACCTCTCATCTGGATCATAATCTTCATGCTGGTAATGCTCCTCGTCCCGGTGTTCGTAAAAATGGGCATCGTACATCCGTCGCGGCGCTGGTTCAGGATCGGGGCAGTGGGTTTTCAGCCTTCGGAGTTCGCGAAGATAGTTCTCCTCGTGTATCTTGCGTCTATTCTTTCGAAGAAAGGTGAGAAGATAAACGATTTCTACCGGGGATTTCTGCCCCCGCTCCTAATCATTACGATCATATCGTTCCTCATCTTTCTGGAGCCCGATTTCTCCACCGCATTCATGCTCTTTTTCATATCCATACTGATGTTCTTTATCGCGGGGATCAGGCCTATATCGATCATTTCACTTTCCGTTGTCTCCATTCCTGCGCTTTTTCTCATGATAAATGAAAAGGTGTACAGGAAGGAGAGGATTGCAGGGTTTCTCAATCCCTGGTCCGACCCGGCGGACAAGGGATACCAGATCATCCAGTCATTCAAGGCGTTTGCCATGGGAGGGGTTACAGGGGTAGGTCTTGGCAGGAGCGTGCAGAAGATGAGACATCTGCCTATCCCGCATACGGACTTCATCTTTGCGATATGTGCTGAAGAGATGGGGTATATTGGGGCGTTGTTCATCCTCATTCTATATATAGTTTTTGCGTACAGGGGATATAGGATCGCATATCAGCAGCAGGACCAGTTCGCCTTCCTGATGGCGTTCGGCGTAACGTCACTCATCGTATGGGGGACTATATTCAATATAGCGGTGGTCACAGGACTTCTGCCGTCGACTGGAGTTTCGCTTCCTTTCTTGAGTTACGGAGGGTCGAGCCTGCTCGCGAACTCCATCCTGGCGGGAATACTGCTGAATATCTCGAAGAGCCGGACGATACGAGAGTATCAGCCCGAAGAGCTGGTGTGGGAATAATGATTAACGAGTACGGCAAGAACGATGTACGAAACAGGAGGGTCTTGAGAGGGGCTCTCATTGCAATAATAGGGATACTGTTGGTGCTGATCATTGTAAGGATCGCCCCTCTCGCACACAGGATTGTCATACTGCCGGTGAGGAGAGTACAGATATACGGGAACCTGCACCTGACAAAAGGGGAGATCGTGAGGGGTATGGGTATTGATGTATCGAGCTCGATACTCACATTTTCGAGGAAGAATGCAAAAGAGGCGCTCCTCGCGGACCGAAGGATTAACGACGTTGAAATGACGAAGATCTACCCCGATACCTTGAGGATATATACCCGTGAGAAGGCTGCTCTGTCCGTAGTCTCGGCTGGAGAGACTTCGTACTGGGTCAGCGCAGACGGTGTGTTCTTGTCGGAGGTTAAAGAAAAAGATGTAATAGAGCACTATCCTCTCATTACACTGAAATCGAATAATGTCGATATTAAAATAGGAGAGCGGGTCAATGACTTTTACGTTCTCGATATACTGACTGCTTTGAGAGGCATTCAGGAGGAGTACCCTGATTTCTTCAGTCGGCTCTCTTCGTTCACCGTGGATGAGGAAGGCGTCCGTCTGCATCTTGATGAAGGGACGTTCGGTGTGTGGCTCGGAAGCAATGTGACAGGACAGAAGCTGGAGAGCCTGCGGGCACTGCTTGTTGTCCTGAAAAGTGAACAGAGTACGCTTCAGGGCGGGGGTCTTGCGGAGGGAATGATGGAAATCGACATGAGTGTCACTCATGCAGCAGTAAGAATGAGGGAGATGAACAATGAGCCATGAACATGACATTATCGTAGGGTTGGACATCGGTACAACAAAGGTGTGCGCGATCATAGGAAGGATCAATGAGTACGGTTCGATCGATATAATCGGGATAGGAGTCACGCCGTCGAGAGGCCTTCGCAAAGGAGTCGTCGTCAACATCGAGTCCACTGTGAACTCCGTTGCTACGGCCATCGAAAAGGCGGAGCTCATGGCCGGCATAGAGGTGAGATCGGTCTACGCCGGTATTGCCGGGGGACACATCGAGGGGATCAACTCACGCGGTGTGGTTGCTGTTTCCAACAAGGAAAGAGAGATTACGATGGGTGAGGTGGAGAGGGTTATAGACGCGGCAAAGGCGCTTGCCCTCCCAATGGAGAGAGAGGTTATACATGTTATTCCGCAGGAGTTCATTGTGGACAATCAGGAGGGAATCAAGGACCCTGTCGGAATGAATGGCGTGAGGCTCGAAGCAGAGGTGCATATCGTTACAGGAGCCGTTGCCTCAGCACAGAATATAGTGAAAAGCGTAAACCGCTCCGGATACGCGGTGAACGACATAGTGCTGGAGCCGCTCGCTTCGGGGCTCGCGACGCTGAAAGAAGACGAAAAGGAGCTCGGTGTCGTGCTCATCGATATAGGTGGCGGGACCACTGATACGCTCGTGTACCTTAACGGGAGCATATGGCATACGGGAGTTATTGCCATGGGCGGGAACCATGTGACAAATGACATCTCGATCGGGCTGAGAACACCGATGCACTCCGCAGAGGAGATAAAACGCAGATGGGGTATGGCGCTCTCGGAACTCATCGATCCGGAGGAGATTATAGAGATACCGAGTGTGGGGGGGAGAAACCCGGCAAAGGTCCCGAGGCAGATTCTTGCAGAAATAATTCAGCCGCGGATGGAGGAGATTTTCCTTCTTGTGAGAAACGAGCTCGAGAAGAAGGAGTTTGCCAATCTGCTATCAGGAGGGGTTGTGCTCACAGGCGGGGCTTCGCTTCTCCAGGGGGTCGACAAGGTTGCAGAGCAGGTTTTCGAGCTTCCGGTCAGAATAGGGCTGCCCCAGAATGTGGGAGGACTTATAAGCGAGGTTTCATCTCCTGAGTATTCTACCGGGGTTGGGCTCATACTATACGGCCTTAACGCACGTCCGGAGGAGTTTGTAGAGAATAGGGGAGCAGGACTCTTTTCGAATGTCAAGAAGCGAATGACATCCTGGTTTGGCGAGTTCTTTTAAAAATGAAAATATAGAAATCTCTTAGCACCATTGTTGTGAAAATCAAGGGGAGGGGACAATAATGAATATTGAAGTCGTTGACGAGCCAGTACTGGCGAACAAGATCAAGGTAATAGGTATCGGTGGGGCTGGCTGCAACGCGATAAACCGGATGATCAATGTACACCTCAAGAACATCGAGTTTATCGCTGCAAATACTGACCTCCAATCTCTCAATGCCAACCGTTCTCCATACAAGATCCAGCTCGGGGCCGAGCTCACGAAAGGTCTTGGAGCCGGGGCCAATCCCGATATTGGTGAGAAAGCTGCGTTAGAGGCTCGCGAACAGATCGAGGAGGCGCTCACCGGTGCTGAGATGATCTTCATCACCGCCGGAATGGGGGGGGGGACAGGGACAGGAGCCGCATCGGTTGTCGGGTCTGTTGCAAAAGAGATCGGCGCACTTACAGTTGGCGTGGTCACCAAGCCGTTTCTCTTCGAGCTCGAAAAGAAGATGGAAATTGCAGAGGAGGGTATCGCAAAGCTCATAGAGACTGTCGATACCCTGATAATCATTCCCAACCAGCAGCTTCTCGATATTATCGACAAGAAAACTTCCATACTCGACGCTTTCAAGATCACGGACGATGTGCTGAGGCAGGGGGTACAGGGCATCTCCGATCTCATTACGGTTCCGGGTGAGATCAACATAGACTTTGCAGACGTCAAGACGATCATGAACCTCTCAGGGGGTGCGCTCATGGGCGCAGGACTGGGAAAAGGTGACAACAAGGCGATAGAGGCCGCGCAGCTCGCTATCAACAATCCGTTACTCGAGGATGCGACGATAGAGGGAGCAAAGGGAATCCTCGTAAATGTCACTGGAGGACCCGATCTCTCCCTTTTCGAATACGACGAGATCGTGAAGCTCGTGACGAACACCGCCGCACCGGACGCAATGATCATTGCAGGGATGGTGATAGACTATACGATGAACAACGAGGCGCGGGTGACGGTAATTGCGACCGGATTTCCAAAGGCTCACGAAGCCCCTGAAAGAGGCGACGGAAAAACTTTCGAGGTCTACCCCTTGAAGGACTTCGAGCCGAAGAAACAGAAACCCCCGGTAACGAGGGAGCTTCCGATAATGGACAACTACGGCCTGAAAAAGAAGTATGACAAGGATGATTACGATATCCCTGCGTTTTTGAGGAGGAAGGCTGATTAGAGCTCGTGTTCCGGAGCGGTTTCTTTATTCATACCCGGATACCGGACGGTACACCGCTGCTGTGTGTTATCCGAATTCCTACCGGGTAGGAATGAGCAACCTGGGGTTCCACTCCCTCTTTCACCGCACCTCCTCGTTTCACGGAGTGCGTATTGCACGTTTTTTCATCGAGAGAGACAGATCGCTCTTCTCTCCCGAACAGTTCATTCCGGAGAAGAGACGGCTGTTTCATGCGGACAGCCCCACCCTCAGGGGCTTCGATGTTATCCTGTTTACGGTCTCCTACGAGCTCGACTATCTGAACGTCATACGGATGCTCGAGCTCTCTTCGATTCCTCCGGTCTCAGAAGAGCGGGACGGCCGCTTTCCCTACGTCATAGCCGGGGGCATAGCGCCTACGGCGAACCCGATGCCTCTCTCCGTTTTCAGCGATATCGTTTTTATCGGTGACATGGAGCAGGCTCTCGAACGGATACTGGAGATACTCTTCCGGCACGGTTTCAAAAAGAGCGATACTACGCTGAAGGGTCTTTCAGATGTACAGGGAGTGTATCTGCCTGGCGGGGATGTATCAAAAAAAAGCATCAATAATACGATTCATGTTCCGGCCCACTCAGTGGTGATCACACTAAAAACGGAATTCTCCGGCATGTTCCTCGTGGAGATTGTGAGAGGCTGCAGAGGCCGCTGCAGCTTTTGCATGACGAGGTGTGTTGCGAAACCGGTGAGGGTCGTGCAGGAGGACAGCGTCCTTGACTGCGTGCGTGCCGGGGCTCCTCACGTGAAGAGGGCGGGTCTCGTTGCGCCCCTTATCACCGATCACCCGCGGCTGATCGAAATTGTAAAGAGCATCAACAGGATGGGTATCCGCGTCGCATTTTCCTCGATGAGGCCGGACCGGTTTTCGGTTGAGCTTGCGAAGCTTGTAAGGAAAAACGGCCAGACCACGGTTACCTTCGCCCCTGAAACAGGCTCTTTACCGCTCCGCAGGAGGATCGGGAAGGATATCGGCGACGATGTGCTGCTCGAAGCGCTGGACGTCGCTGCACGTCATGGTGTGAAGAGGGTACGATACTACATCATGTACGGGCTGCCGGAGGAGGGGTTCGATGATGTCATGAGTATCGTAGAGCTTGCCAAAAAGAGCGTAGAGGTCCTGAGAAAGAACGGAGGCACCCTTCACCTCAGCATCAACCCCTTTATTCCCAAGAGAAAAACTCCGCTCGAGAACGCGAAAGTATACCCTCTCGAGTACTACAGGGAAAACAAAAGAGTGCTCAGCAGGAAGCTGAAAGAAGTTCGCGGGGTCACGTACAAGTTCGAGTCAACGAGGCTTCTGTATCTTCAATACTATCTCTCCGTAGGAGGGAGGGAAACAGGGAGTCTTCTGTACGGCTGTTATAAGGCCGGTTCGATGAAACCTTTTGATGAGCTCGGTCCGGCGTACTTACCGGAGGTTTAACCAGGGGTTTAATGCGGTTTACTCAAAGATTGCTATGCAATCAGATTGCATAGCAATGGGTTTAAATGATGACTTGGCAGCTGTAAAAAAAATATTTACGGTGAAAAAAGCGCTAATGTGGTTTTCTTAACAGCAGCATATCATCGGAGTTGAATGATGACCCAGTAGCATGTGATAATGACATGCAAAAATTAAGTTTATCGTTGAGAAAACCACTTAAATACTCATTCCTTCGTAAAGGAATGGGTATTGTCCTTCCTATTTATGGTTTTACATGAGGAATGGGGATTAAAGTCCTATTCCTTCCTATTTTATGGCTGTACATGAGGATATGGGGATTAAAGCCTCGTTCCTTACAGTTTGCTTTTGGTCATGAGAAACGGGGATTAACGAGAGGGTTTGTGAAATGAGCATAAATACCAGTTCAGTGCTGCGTCGTTTTGTCGACTATCTATATCTGGAAAAGGGACTGGCTCTTAATACTGTAGATTCCTACAAGTCAGATCTCTCGCTTTTTCTTTCATATCTCGAGTCCGAGAAACTCGGGCTTGCCGATGTGGATGAGAGGACTGTAGTCGAATACCTCTCCTTCTGCAGCCGCACCGGCCTGAATCACCGTACGATCTCGAGGTACATATCCTCTATAAGGGCCCTCTTCAGGTTCATGGTGAATGAAGATATCGTAACGAGAGACCCTACGGTAAACCTGTCGACGCCGAAGGGGGTGAAGAATCCCCCCGAATACCTTACCGTGGAGGAGGTCGAGATTCTCCTCGATATCCCGAACGAGAAAACGGTCCTCGGGTTGAGAGATAAGGCGATCCTGGAGCTTTTGTATTCGTGCGGTCTGAGGATCTCAGAAGTGACCGCACTGGAACTCGGCAATGTGCGTTTTTCGGAGAGATTTGTACTTGTATACGGGAAGGGAAATAAGGAACGTATAGTGCCCTTCGGGAAACGGGCTGAGAAGCTTCTTAAAGAATACATAGATACCTCGAGGGGGTCGCTTTTGAAAAAGAAGTCGAGCTCCGCTCTCTTCCTGAACTTTCGCGGGGATCCGCTCTCGAGGAAGGGGCTATGGAAGATTATCAACGGATATGCAAGAAGAAGCGGTATAAAAAAACCTATTAAGCCGCACATCCTTCGCCACTCTTTTGCCACACATCTCATTCAGAACGGTGCCGACCTG